>DATEHD010000045.1:0-2073 GCA_035279765.1 Candidatus Krumholzibacteriia bacterium
GACCCCAGGTACCCGCTGATGATGCCCGCGTTTCCCGCTCGCGCGTGCGCCCGCGCCAGCGTCCAGCCGCACACCCCCGCATAATCCTCCATGAGAGCGGGGTCGAACGCTTCGACCCGCGGCTTGATCTTCATGTCGCGCAGCTGACGGACGAAGAAGTGACGTTCTTTTCGGCCCGCCGTCCAACCCAGAAATAGATCGCTCGCCGACTGCATAAGGCGCTGTCCAACGACAACGCGTTCGCCGCGGTTGGCGTGCCGGCTCTTCCCCGCGTAGGCCTCCAGCACCGACACACGCGCTTCCTTCACCTGGAGAAACAGCGCGTCGGATGGTCCGGCCATCAGGAGCATGATGCCGCAGCGGGTACCGACGCTCCCCACGCCCACCACCTTGCTGGCGACGTCGATCACCTGGAAACGATCGAGAAGCATGCGCCGGTCTTCCGAGAGCGTGGAGCGATAGGCATTGAAGGCGGCATTGACGCTCTTCGCGAACGCGCGCTGCCGCTCTTTCGACACGTGGAAGATGAGCGGCGGTTGGTCGCGGATGCGCGGCGTGCGCGAGTCCGCATCGACGAGCGCGGGATAGTCCTCCGCGATCACGCTGCGCTCCACCTGTTTCATGATCAGCTTGCGCCCGCGCTCGCGCGCCGCCTTGTCGCTAAACGCTTTGAGCACCGTGGCCATGTCGAGGCGCGCATACCACACCTCCATCGCCGTCATCTTTGAGAAGTCCGACATGTGTTGGCGATACGAGCGCACGCACGCCTCGGCCATGTCCTTCGCCGCGCGCTCCTTGAAGCCATTGTTGCGCCCCGCAATGACAAAGCTCGCGGCGAGCCGCTTCACGTCCCATTCCCACGGAGCGGGCAGCGTTTCGTCGAAGTCGTTGATGTCGAAGATGAGACGGCGCTCCGCGGTGGCGAAGCCGCCGAAATTCGCGAGGTGACAATCACCGCACGCCTGCACGTACTCGCCCGTGACGGGCGTGTGTGAGAGATCGTACGCCATGATGGCCGTGGCGCCGCGATAGAACGCAAAAGGCGACGCCAGCATGCGGCCATAGCGGATTGGAAGCAGTGCCTTGACCCGGCCTTTGCTGGACTCCACCAGCAGCTTGACCGGATCGGCACGATGCTTTCCCGGCTTGAAGTCCGCGTGGCTCGTGCGCCGCACTTTTTCGCGCAGCGCCTTGCCGTGGTCGAGGTAGAGATCGCGCTCACGCAGGTGAGCAGGAAGCTGGATCGGGTGTCGTCGGGGGCGCGGTGGCTTCATAAAATGTTTCTCCTGATTGAATCCTATCGCCGCGCAACGCGCAGTTCAATGGGCCACCGGCTGCGTTATCCCGCGGCGACCACACCGCGCGGCGCGCGTGCGCCGAAGATCACCAGCCATAACATCAGCACCATCTCACCGAAGAACACCGGGGTGGCGATCTTGTTGACGATCCTCATATGCTCGGGATCGAAGATTCCCACCATGCTGACCACGACGTACGCGATTCCGTTCAGGAACAACCAAACGCCCAGAAAGCGCGGGAGGAAGCGCGATCGATACACGAGCATCCCCAGCGGCAGGAGCCACAAGCCCCAGAACACTTCCGAGACCAGGATGCCCTTCATATCGAACGTGATCAGGAGCGCCGAGAGCGCGTCACGTTGCGGTTTGTCGAACACCTTGAGGAAGTTTCCATTGTCGCGCAGGACCTGCAGCGCGGCGAGCTGGTTGGCAATGCCGAGAAACGCGAGCGGCATGATGACGAGAATCAGCGCCGCCATCAGAACCGCCAGTGTCTGATCGACGGGCTTGAGCAGGCGGTAAAGCGCGAGGACCACGAACATGAACAGGACGTCGCCGAAAATCCCGGCGGCGATACTGGCGCGGTAGAGCGTCTGGTGCGCGAGGATGTTGTTGACCGTCGCCGTCGCGTCGCCCGGCACGAAGATGTGGTTGGGAACGTAGATCAGGATGAACGGGCCGGTGATCACCACCAGCAGGTACAGGAGACCCGCGATGCGGGCCTGTCGCTTGATTGAATCCATGTCTTGCCTCCTCTTTGAGCCTGTCTACGGAC
>DATEHD010000046.1:0-13133 GCA_035279765.1 Candidatus Krumholzibacteriia bacterium
CTCAACATCTGCCATGCGTCGAAGTGACGATCCTCCGCGCGCAGGAACTGCATCACGACACAGGCGAGCGCAACGATGCCCGTCATCGCGGCCAGGACCATGAAGTTGCTGAGCGTCTTGCCGATCGTGTACTGCAGCTTCGAGATCGGGGTCGTGGCGAGAATCTGCCCCACGCCCGTGCGGCGATCGCGCTCCACCGCATTCTTGACGATGAAAAAGCCAATCAACGAAATGAAAGCACCGCATAACATCGACACCGCGGCGCCGATGTAGGCCGAGTTGTACACTCCGCGGTGCGAGTCCATCGACAGGGTTACGTAACGGCTTTGAAGCGGCGGCAGGAATGCGTAGCCCGCGTAGACGCAGAAGAGCAGCGCCACCAGAAACCCGTGGCGCCGCACGCGCTCGTAGAAATCAGCGCGGGCCAGGTGATAGAGGCGATGAGCGGGCTTCACGCGGCTTTCGTGCTCGCTTCGTCACCCGCGGGCGCAACGAACATGAGATACGCGTCTTCGAGATTGGGCGTGACCGGTTGCGCTCCCGGGGCCGGCTGCACATCGCTGAGGGCGCGCACACGCACGCCGTCGCTGCGGCGAATGGTCGCGCTCACGCGGTGGCGCGCCTTCACGGCGGTGAGCTCGCTGCTCGCCACGATCCATTCCCACACCCGGCCTTCCACCTTTTTCATGAGCACTTCGGGCACGGCGGATACGAGGAGGCGCCCCTTGTTGATGAGCGCAATGTGGGTGGCGGTGGCTTCCACGTCGGAAACGATGTGCGTCGACAGAATCACGATGCGCTCGCCGGAAAGATCCGAGAGCAGATTGCGGAAACGCACGCGTTCTTCGGGATCGAGTCCCGCGGTGGGCTCGTCCACGATGAGGAGTTTTGGATCATTGAGCAGCGCCTGGGCGATTCCCACGCGCTGGCGCATGCCGCCGGAAAAACCGCCGAGCGGACGCTTGCGCGCATCGGTGAGATTGACGAGCACGAGCAGCTCATCGATACGCCGCCGACAGGCGGCGCGCTCCAGGCCTTTCGCTGCACCAATGTATTCCAGGAACTCCAGCGGAGAAAGGTTGGGATAGATACCAAAATCCTGGGGAAGATAACCAAGCTCGGCGCGCAGCCCATCGGGCGATTTCACGATGTCGGTCCCGTTCCACGTCACGCGGCCGTCGGTGGGTCGGGTGATGGTGGCGAGGATGCGCATGAGCGTCGATTTGCCCGCGCCGTTGGGACCGAGCAGGCCGAGAATGCCAGGCGCAAGCTCCAGTGAAAAATCATCGAGGCCACGAACACCACGTCGATATGTCTTTCCAACGTGTTGAATGGAAAGATTCATGGCTGAGTTCCTTCCAGCTAGGATCGCGACCTGTCGATCGCGTGTCAGGACCAGGATTTGATGGGACCGCGCGTAAACACGTCCAGCGACAAGCCATCATTACGACCCGAGGACAGCAAATGTTCCGCGGTGCGCGCAACCATGGCGCCGTTGTCGGTGCAGTATTGCAGAAGCGGTGCGTGGTAGGAAATGCCGGCTTTCTCGCAGGCGGCCTGCAGCCCCACGCGCAACGGCCCGTTGGCGGCGACACCACCGGCCATGTACACGTGCGCAACGCTGTGAGCGCGGGCGCACGTCACCGTGCGCTCGACGAGCACGTCGACGATGGCGCTCTGCGCGGAGGCGGCGATGTCGGCAACCTGCTGCTCGCTCAAGGTTTCGTGTGCGTCGACATGCTGGCGCACCGCTGTTTTCAATCCGGAGAAGCTGAAATCGAAACCGCCGCGGTCGAGCATGGCGCGCGGAAATGCGATCGCCGCGGCGTTGCCCTTCTCGGCCACGCGCTGCACCACGGGCCCGCCGGGAAATCCCAGGCCGAGCAGCTTCGCAATCTTGTCGAACGCTTCGCCCGCGGCGTCGTCGCGCGTCTGGCCGATCAGGTCATAGCGGCCCACACGCTCCACACGATAGAGTGCGGTGTGTCCACCCGACACGATCAGCACAATGGAAGGACAGTGGAGCGGCTCGCCGGCGAGCTCGTTGGAGATCACGTGGGCTTCGATGTGGTGCACGCCGACCACCGGCTTCCCGAGCCCGAGCGCGAGTGATTTCGCAAAACCAACGCCCACGAGCAAGGAACCCACCAGGCCGGGCCCGTTGCTCACGCCGATGCCGGAGATGTCGTCGCCGCTCACGCCCGCTTTGGCGAGCAGCGCATCGTAGACCGGAAGCAGCGCGCGCAGGTGCTGGCGCGAGGCGATCTCCGGCACCACGCCGCCGTACGCTTCGTGAATGAGCTGGCTTGCGGTCAGATTGGCGAGGATGCCGCGCTCGCGGTCATAGAGCGCGAGTGACGTGTCGTCGCACGACGTTTCGATACCAAGAACAATCATAATGGGAATATTGCGAAAACGAGGCGCACGCCGCTACAGGACGTCGTCGCCGCTTTCGCCGGTGCGGATGCGGATGGCATCCTCGACAGGAAGAATGAAGATTTTTCCGTCGCCGATGGAGCCCGTCTTCGCCACCTTTACGATGGTTTCGATCACGCGGTCGACCTCGTCATCGGCGACGACAATCTCCAGCTTGCTCTTGGGAAGAAAATCGACGCGGTATTCGCTGCCGCGATAGAGCTCGGTGTGGCCCTTCTGACGGCCGAAGCCCTTCACTTCGGAGACGGTGAGGCCCTTGATGCCGATCTCCATCAGCGCGGACTTCACGTCATCGAGCTTGAAGGGCTTGATGAATGCTTCAATTTTTTTCATGTGTGCGAGCGGCCGCTTGACGCGCACACCATGCGCGTCAACTGCCGAGCACGGTGGAGTTTACGGTGGTGGGATGGAGCGTGCAAGTGCTAATGTTCTGCGTCCTGCCATCGGTTTTCCGTTTATGAGCCAAACACGTCAACAGAAGCTGCGCGCCATTGTGGAGGATATCCACGAAGACATGATGCGCTCGCTCGTCGACGCGTCCGAATCCGCCGCACCCGTTCGTGATCCGCTCGAAGAGCGCCTCGCCACATGCGGGTTCGACAACTCCACCGCCACCGCGGGCAGTTTCCGCCGCGCGTGTATGCGCATGCTCTCCGCCGATCTCTCCGATGCCGAGGTGGTGGTGATCATCGAGGCATGTCTCGTCACGCCCTCGCCCGACGCGGCGCTCATTAACATCGAGCGCTATCTCGAAATTGCCGGCAGCCCGTCGGTGTTCTTGCGCACGATGCTCTCCGCGCCTCCCGTGCTGAATCTGGTGACAATCGTCTTCGGCACGAGCCAGCATCTCTCCGACATTCTCATCCGGCAGCCCGGCCTCATCTACTGGCTCATGGAGCAGGCAACGTGGGACGCGCCCGATACCGTGGAGAGCTACGAAGCGTGGCTGGCCAACGAGGCGTCGCGTTTTCGGAGCGTGGAGGCGAGGTTCAACGCGATTCGTCGCGCGCACCGGCAGGCGCTGCTCAAGATCGGCGTCATCGACCTGGTGAGCGAGGCGTCGGTCGAGGATGTAACACGAAGGCTGTCTGCACTGGCTGACGCTTGTGCGCGTGTTGTACTCGACGTGGTCTTCAATGACATCGATCCGGAACGCGCGCTGTCGCGCGCGCTTTCCGTCATCGCATTGGGCAAGCTGGGCGGCGCCGAGCTCAATTACAGCAGTGATATCGATCTCATCTTCGCCAGTAGCGAGACCGATGATGAGACCATGACACACTATGCGCGTGTGGCACGTCGCTTCACCGACGCCATGTCGGCGTTGACCGAGGAAGGTTATCTCTACCGCGTGGATCTGCGCCTGCGCCCGGATGGCAAAGCGGGTCCGCTGGTGAACTCCGACACGGCACTCCTCCTCTATTATGAGCACCGTGGCCGGCCCTGGGAGTTCCAGGCGTTACTCAAGGCGCGGCCGATTGCGGGTGACATCGCGCTGGGCACGCGGCTCCTGGAAGATCTGGGCAAGCTGATCTTCAACCCGGCGCTTCCCTATTCGCCGCTCGAAACCGTCGGCGCCATGCGCGACCAGATCAAGGATCACGCCAGCACGCAGCAGCGCGGCTACAACATCAAGCTCATGGCGGGCGGCATTCGCGACATCGAGTTCATCGCGCAGGCGCTGCAGATCATGCACGCGCCCAAGCACCTCGACCTGCGTACGCCGTCCACGCTGACGGCACTGGCCCGTCTGCGCGCGCACGGATTCATCAAGGAATGGGACGCCGACAATCTGTCGTCTGCCTATCGCTTCTTCCGCCTGGTGGAGCACCGGCTGCAGATGATGCACCAGCTGCAAACGCACACGCTCCCCGATAGCGATGAAGAAATCGCCCTGCTCGCGCGGCGTGTGTCCAATGGTCCGCTGGGTGCATTCACGGCCGACACTTTCATCGATACGCTGTCGAAACATTTGAACCACGTGCGCGCGCTGGCCGACAGCTTCTTCGCGGGCGAATCGGTGCATCCGCACTCCGTGCTGCTCATGCTTCCGGAGGATAGCGAACGCGCGATGGCGGTCGTGCGGCAATACGGGATTGCGGACGTGTCGCGCGCCATCCGCACGCTGCACGCCATGGCATACGGCTCGTTCCCGCGCCTGCTCGACAGGCGCGCGCGCGCGGCCTTCGAGGACTTGCTGCCGCTCTTGCTCGAAGAGGCGGCCACCACGGGGAATCCCGAGCAGACGCTCGCGCATGTCGCGCAGATTGCCGCGGCGGAGAAGAGCGAGGCGTCGTTCTACCGCATGCTCGTGGATTCGCCTTCCATCCGCCGGCAGGTGATGGGAATCGCCGGGATGTCGTCGATGCTCACGCGCGAAGTGTGCGCCCAGATTGGCGTGCTGGATGCGCTGATTGAAGACGACGGCAGCACGGTGGAGTCGATGCTCGACAACGTGCCCGAATGGGAGCGCTTCTCGGCGGCAGATGTCACCGCGCGGCGCGGGCTCACCAGCGCGGCGGCCGAGCGGCAGAATCGCGAGCGCATGTGGTTCGAGCGGCTGCGGCTGTTCACGTTTGCGGAATGCCTGCGCAACAACTTCGAGACCGGCCCCCACGGCGCCACCGGCGAGCTGGCGCGGGCGCGCGCGGCGCGCGAGCATCTTTCCGCGGCCTTCGAGGAGATGGTCGCGGAGAAAGATCGCGTGGCCGTGTTTGCATTCGGTTCGTACGCGACCGGCGAGCCGCGCATCCACAGCGATCTCGACCTGATCGTGGTGGCGGACGGCGTCGACCTTCCCGACCTGGTGACGCGTGTCCAGGTGATCAATCAATGGTTCATGGATGGACGCATCCTGAAGCTCGACTTTCGCCTGCGCGCGGAGGGTGCCAGCTCGCCGCTGGTGCAGGACCTCGCTTTCTATGACGATTATTTTGCGCGGCGTGCATCGCTGTGGGAGCGCGTTGCGTTTGCGAAGTGCTCGTGCTGGTGGGGCGGCGAAAAGATTCGCCGCCAATTCCAGAAGCGCCTGCGCTCGTTCGTGGTGCGGGATTTCCAGCCCGCCGAAGTAACCCAGCTGGCGTCGATGCGCAAGCGTGTCGAATCGCTCGCGCCCAAGCACTTCACGGAGTGGGATACCAAGCGCTCGGCCGGCGGCCGCTACGACATTGAATACCTGACGGCGGTGGGAATGGCGGCGACCTGCAGCGACCGCCTCGACTACTTCACCATGAGCTCACGCGAGCGTGTGCGCGCGCTGGTGCAATCGGGCTTTCTGACCAAGGACGACGGCGACGTGCTGGAGAACGCCCTCGCATTGTTCACGCTCGTCGAGCACTTCATCGAGCTGCAGGAGATGACGCATCCGGGAAGCGAGGCCAAAGCCAAGCAGATTGAGCACATTGTTCTCAGTGCGCTTGCAAACACGGGTCGGAAGACGGAGAACGCGAAGCAGGACCTTCATGCACAGAAGCTCGCCGTGCGAGGCATCTACTCAAGGCTGCTTGGAAGTTCCTGAGGCGTGGCATGAACCCGAGACTTCTGCTGCTCTCTTTCATCGCAATGCTGTTCCTACCGACCGGCGCTCACGCGCAGGCCGAACCGGCGGCAACTGTAACCGCCAACGAAGCCATTTTTTGGTTCCCGGTACTGAACACGAACCCCGCTTTCGAGCCAGGCAACTACAGCGCAACGGTTCATATTCGCCTGTTCGGTGATCCGTACGCGATCGAGTATACCTGCGAGCGGAATGACACCGGCTCCTTCGACACACTGATTCGTGATGGTAGTTCGACCTTCGCGCGGGACGATTCACTCGCGCACAATTCAAACCCGGTGACGCTTCATGTGACGGCGGAGCCGGCAGGCGGAGGTCTCCGCCTGCGTCTCCAAGACCGCAAGTGGGTGTCGATGATCATGGGAGCCCGGCCTGATTCGCTAGTGATGGATCTATGGTGGACACGGCCTTCGATTGCGATTCGTCATCCGGAGGACACCGTTGATGCAGCCAACCGATGGGCACGTCCTGTCCGCGTCGACTACCGCGTTCCGCGATCTACTCTGAGGCTGTCGAGAACCGAATACCGCGCGAATTACGCGCAACAGCGACGGTTCTTGTCCACGACATTTCCAGCCCGCAAGTTGATCGCAACACTGTTGCTTTTCTCAAACGGTGACAGCGTTGTTTTCTACGACGTATCAGGAAAGCGTATCGAAGAAGGCCCGTACCGAACCTATGTGCCGGCGGTTCATCGACAGTCAATTGCCACGCGCAAGATGACGAGCTTTCGAATGATGACAAGCTTTTCGCTGTGCGGCGAGCATCTCTTCTATGGTGATGTGTCGCTCTTCGACCAGACTGCGAAAGGGGTGCTGGATACCATATTCGCAGGTGCAGAGGAGGGTGATTTCGGGATTTATTATACCGGCCAATGGGTGGATCCCACCGGTCGCTTCATGACCGTCGTCGGTGGTAACGGGACGGGCTGGAGCTTCCTTTGGGACATCGACCACGCGCGTTCGATGCGAGAGCTCCCCGGTTATGGCGATTACCGGGCCGTGTGGAGTGAGGACGGATCCGGCGTGTCGCACGAGGGCGCATGGTACAGCGCGACATCGAACGAGAGAACTGATCTTGATGAGAACGACGACGCGCTCAACGATGGCAAGATCTACTCGCTCACTACCACAGGCGTGACAATGCGTCGGCTGGGAGACGAGCCGTCATCCGCGGTTACGATTGCTGCCGTCGATACTAGCCCTGGGCAGGACGAGTTTGACTGGTCCCGGATTCTTGGATTCGTCGACGGTAACGTGCTGGTGAGAATCGGTTCCAGAGTGCTCGTGTGTAATGAGGGCGGCATCGTGCGTGAAATCGATGCGGGTCCGGCGTTCACGCGCAGCGTCGTCTCGCTTCAGTACATCTTCAAACCGCGGTAATCATTTCCCCGCCGACCACGCACTGATCGCGTCCTGCAGCTTGTCGCGCGCAACGGTCAGCTTCACGCCCTCGGTCAGTTTTTTCCCCTCGGCATCACGTACGTAGAAGGAATCGATGGCTCTGGTGGCTTCGGTGGAGATCTTCGCGCGCGCGATGGAGAGACCCAGCTCGGAGAGTGTGCGCGTGATGGCGTACAGGAGACCGGGCCGGTCCGACGCGAACACGTCGAGAATGGTGTACTCGTCTGACGTGTCGTTTTCGAACTTCACCTGCGTCGCGTACGGAATTGCCGCCCGCGTCACGCGACGCCAACGCTGGGCGTGGCGCCTGGTGGCCGCGTCGAGATCCAGTTTGCCCGCGAACACATCCTTGAGATCGCTGCGCAGATGCTCGATGCGCAGCAGCGTTTCTTCGGGTGCCATGAGATCACCGCGGTCGACAGGCTCGGTGACGAACACATCCACCACCTTGCCGTCTTTGCGCGTGAAGGCGAACGCATTGAGAATCGTGAAATCGTTGATGGCGAGCACACCGCACAACTCGGAAAGACGGTAGGGCTTGTCCTGCGTGCAGAATGTGATTTCATGTGCCGCGCCGCTGTAGCGGTGCCCCACCACGATGGGCTCTTTGTCGAGCTGCTGAATCATACCAATGTGTTCGCGCACGAGCTCCGCGCTCATGGTGAGCAGGTAGCCTCCCGGCAGGAGATCCAGGTGCTCGAGCGCCCGCGCGCGTTCCTCGCCTTCGGGGAACGCTTCCAGCAAACGTTCCTTGTGTTGCTGATACACCTCGCGCGGCTGCTTCTCACGGCGCGCCATGAAGTCGTACGCGCGCACGTACAGCTCCCACAGGAGCGTGCGCTTCCATTCGTTCCATACCAGCGGTGACGTAGCACGGTAATCGGCATAGGTGAGCAGCGTGAGATACTTCAAGCGCTGGCGCGTGCGCACGCGATCGCAGAACGCGGTGATGGTTCCGAGGTCGGATGGATCGCGCCGCTGGCTGAAGTGCGACATCAACAGGTGATTCTCCACCAGGAAACACACGAACTCGATCTCCTCGATGGGGAGCTCCATGCGCTCCAGGATGGAGCGCGAGAGAACGGCGCCGCGCACGGCGTGGTCATGGCCTTCAATCTTGCCGACATCGTGCAACAACGCGGCGAGAAACAACCCGCGTTTCTCCGGGAGCTCGGAGTAGAGACGCACGAGTGAATCGCCCGCCTTGGTGGCCGGCGCATCCGGCGCCATCGGGTCGAGACTGGTCACATCGGGATTGCCGAGCTCGGCGAGATTCTCGAGCACCTTGAAGCTGTGCTCGTCCACCGTGAAGTGGTGATAGAGATCGTAGCGCTTGAGACACGTGAGCTGGTCGTACTCCGGAATGATGCGCATGAGAAACGACGTTTCGTGCAATGAGCGCACGACGCGCACGACATTACGGTCGTCGTCAAGCAGCGGAGGAAATGCGCGGCGCATGCGGTGCAGCACCGCGGCACCCGTCAGTTCTTCCTGTGCCAGCTCGAGACGGCGGCGCAGGCCACGGTCCAGCTTCTGACCGGTTTCTTTCTGTTTCTCGAACACGTAGAGCGGGCGCTCGCGGAGCAGCTTCGGGCGCAGCGGCATCTTGAGGCGGTGGTCATCGCGCGCCACGGAGCCCTGGCCGAGAAGGACGCCCACCTGCCGCCCGAAGTCGAGCGATTCGATGCAGTCGCGCGTGATGCGATAGATGGTGCGCGTGTGCTTGTAGTACTCGCGCATGAAGAATTCGACCGCGAGATGATCGCCGCGGCCTGTGTAGCCCAGCCGGTTGGCGATCTCCTGCTGCGTCGCCACCGTGAGCGCATCCTGCTTGGACGTCGTGTTGAGATGCATCTCGGCGCGCACGCGCAGCAGGTAATCGTACGCTTCTTCGAGCTCGCGCCGCTCGCCGGGGAGCAGCAGTCCCTTGCGACGAAGCGCCACCAGGCCGTGCGGAAGCCGCCCGACTGATCCCAGCCACACCAGCGTTTGATAATCGCGCAGACCGCCCGGGCTCAGCTTTATTTCGGGCTCGATGAGCTGGAAGCTGCGGCCGAATTTGTCATGCCGCGCAAGCGCGTCTGAAATCTTGCGGCGCAGGAATTCTTCGCGGTCGCTCTTGCGCAACAAGCTCACGCGTTTCTCGAACGCGCGCGCGACGCGCTTGGATCCGCACACCCAGCGGCTCTCGATGAGCGACGTCTTCATGTCCATGTCGCGTGTGATCGCTTCGTCGGCTTCGATGAGCGACTCGACCGCGTGGCCGAGCTCGAACCCGAGGTCCCACATGTAGCGGATGAAGGTGGAGGCGATGGCCTCGATCAGCGGGGTCTTGTGCCCGCAGGTGACGAACAGATCGACGTCGGAGTAGGGCGCCATCTCGGAGCGGCCGTATCCACCCAGCGCCATCACCGCGATGTCGGCTTCGTCCAGCGCCAGCCCGTGCTCGTCGACGGCGCGCTGGAAGAGGAGCGCCATGATGGTGTCGACCATGCGGCTGTACTTGAGCGCAAACTCGCGGCCGCCCGTCCTGGGTGAACGCATATCAATGAGGGGCCGGGTGAGGAGCGAGAAGTAGGAGCGGGCCTCGGCGACAAACTGCTCCCGCGAGGCCGCCGTCTCCGGGCTGATGGGCGAGGGCAGCGCGTGCGCGGCCGTGGCACGACGGCCCTTGCCACGAGATTTCCTGGGTGCACGCGTCGCCACGGGGAGATTGTACGCACGCGCCCCTATAAATGGAAGCACGGCGGTGTCGATCCGTCGACACCTTGGTCCGAGCCACCGGCGTCGCGCAACTGCTTGCAGAGCCGCACGCACGATCAGTCGCCGGCATGGCTGTCGACGCGCTGAGCGTGACGCGGATGCACGCGTGACCCGCCAAGTGCTTGTTCTGCGCGGCGTGTCGTGCAGCGCATGCATGGCACGTCAAATGCCAACGCTTTTCCTCCCGACATCATCAGCAACCGGTTCGGAGACGTGACGGAGGTGGGGACGATGAAGCGAAAACTGGCCGGACTCCTGATGTGTGCACTGCCGTTGCTTGGGTGCAACAACGACGTACAGAAACCTGACATTGGAAAACGCACGACCATCGAGACAGGCAGCGGTCCCGTAACGATCACGAATGTGGTGCGCAATGTGGATCGCAAGGAGCTGTCGGCACACGTCGAAGGTGCCACCATCAACGCCACGCTGCGTATCATACCGCCGGGCGGCGGTGGCAACTCAACGTTGGGCGGCACAGCGATGCTTATCGATGCGTCAGGAAAACTTCTCTATTCGCTCGAGATGACTGTGAACGAAGAAACCAACGAAGCCATCTTCCGCCAGGCTACGGACACCGATCATCTGACGACAAGCATCCGGCATGTGGATGACCGGATACGGGAAACCTACGACGCAGACGGTGACCGGGCGTCGTTCGACTACCCGTTATTGCCGGAGGAAACACAGATTCGCGTGGTCAACCAGCTGCAGCACGGTCTTCCGACCGGGCACCTGCCGGAAGACGTGCGCGAGTACGCGGCGCAGGCGGAAGCGTTCCAAACGTATTACCTGCCCCACGCCAACAACTCGCTCAACAACAATGAAGCTGCCGCCCTGTTGATTCAGTTGCTCTCCGCACCGGAAGCGCCGTACCTCCTGCTCGGTCACGAGCCGGACCCGGAGATGAACAAGTTCATCCAGACGTTCTGCTCGTTCGCCACCGGATGTGCCACGTTTGTCTGTCGTTTCTTTCCTACCAGCGGGATATGCCTCATGTGCGCCGGCGCCGCGTTTGCCTGCGTGATTTTCCAGGCTATTTCGGCCTGGACGGGTTGGGGCATTCCTTGAAAGGAGAAACTCGATGAGCACCGCCTTTCGCATGATCGTCGCGTTCACAGGACTGTTCCTGTTTGTCTACGGCTGGGTCGCCCAGCAATGGGCGCTGACCCGGTACCGGGCCGTGATATCACCGGGACCCTGGTTCTACTGGCGATTTCGAATCGCGAAGCGAGACTGGTTTGCCAGCGATGACGGCTACCGCATGTACCAGTGGGCCGGATGGAGCACCCTGCTCGGTGGTGTGATCATGCTTGCGTCGTGGCTGTTGTGATGATTTGACGTGGATGTCGCTGCGTTCGGGCGGCGACCTCAGGCGGCAGAACGAGGTGCGCTCCGTTCTGCACGCGACCCACGTGACGAGCGCACATGTTGTTTCATGACAACGGAGGCCCGGTTCGTGTAAGCGAGCCGGGCTTTCGTCATTATAGTGGTGCACGATGGAAAAACTGGAAGGCCCGGATGCTTGCGCACCCGGGCCTTCGTGCTTTCGTCCCCACCAGAGCCGAAAGCGAACTACGCGTCGTAATACAGGTGGAACTCGTACGGATGCGGCCGCAGCGACATCGGTCCGACTTCCTTCTCGCGTTTGTACTCAATCCACGTCTGGATCAGATCCTCGCTGAACACGTCTCCTTTGAGCATGAAGTCGTGGTCGGCTTCGAGCGCGTTCAACGCTTCGCTGAGCGAGCCCGGCGCCTGCGGAACCTTCTTCGCTTCCTCGGGCGGCAGATCGTAGATGTTCTTGTCGAGCGGCTGACCCGGATCGATCCGGTTCTGGATGCCGTCGAGACCCGCCATCAACATCGCGGCAAATCCCACGTACGGATTGCACAGCGGATCCGGACAGCGGAACTCCACGCGCTTCGCCTTGGGCGACTGCGAGTACATCGGAATACGAACCGATGCGCTGCGGTTGCGCTGCGAGTACGCGAGGTTCACGGGCGCTTCGTAACCGGGCACGAGCCGCTTGTACGAGTTCGTGGTCGGGTTGGTGATGGCGCACAACGCCGGGGCGTGCTTGAGCAGTCCGCCGATGTAGTGCAGCGCCATGTCGGACAGACCTGCATACTTGTTTCCCGCAAACAGCGGCGTCTTGTCCTTCCACAGGCTCTGGTGGCAGTGCATGCCGCTTCCGTTGTCGCCGTAGATGGGCTTGGGCATGAAGGTCACCGTCTTGCCGTGGCGCCTGGCGACGTTGCGAATCACGTACTTGTACGTCATCAGGCGATCCGCCATGCGCGTCAGCGTATCGAACTTGAGATCGATTTCGCTCTGACCCGCCGTCGCCACTTCGTGGTGCTGCGCTTCCACGTCGATGCCGAGGTTCATGATCTCGAGCATCATCTCGCTGCGGATGTCCATGAGCGTATCCGCGGGCGGAACCGGGAAGTACCCTTCCTTGAAGCGCAGTTTGTAGCCGAGGTTGGCTCCATTGTCGCTGCCGGAGTTCCAGGCGCCTTCCGCCGAATCGATGTAAAAGAACGACTGGTGCGGCTGCGCGTCGAAGCGAACGTTGTCGAAGATGAAAAACTCGGCTTCGGGTCCAAAGTAGATGTCCGTCGCGAGGCCCGTGCTCTTCACGTAAGCCTCGGCCTTCATCGCGATGGCGCGCGGGTCGCGCGGATAGCGCTCCTTCGTAATCGGATCGAAGATGTTGCAGATGAGGGAGAGTGTCGTCTCCTTGGTGAACGGATCGATGAAGGCGGTGTTGGGATCCGGCACAACGATCATGTCGCTCTCGTTGATGTGCTTCCAGCCGCGGATGCTGGAACCGTCAAATCCGAAGCCGTCTTCGAATGAGCTTTCTTCGAGAGAACCGATGGGCAGGCTGAAGTGCTGCCATGTGCCGGGAAGATCGACGAATTTGAGGTCGAGCACGCGCGCTTTCTGGTCGCGCGCGAACTTAAGGACCTCCT
>DATEHD010000047.1:0-2570 GCA_035279765.1 Candidatus Krumholzibacteriia bacterium
CATTGTGCGCGTTGAGTTGGAGTTGCTAATCATCGCGACGACCGAGCGGGAGTCCGCGCGCCAGTTGACTGCTTCTGCGGACTCGAGGCGAGCTGCGAATGCGCGGGCCGAGGGGAATCCAAGGTTTTCTCGCTTCGTCCACTCCCCCAAAAACCATCGAACAGATGATGGGTGGTCGGTCGACAAGCCGATTGGACTTCCCCGGATTTTGTGGACACCAGGTTAACTGACCTTCCGTAGTTCCTCGGCGTACTCCGCCGGGGTACGATAGCCTAACGCGGAGTGTCGTCGCCGACGGTTGTACCATACCTCGATGAATTCAAACACCGCTTGCCGCGCCGCGTCGCGCGTGCGGAAGGGGCCATCGAGTAGCAGTTCCTTCGTGAGCGTGGCGAAGAAGCTTTCCACGACGGCATTGTCCCAACAGTTCCCGCGCCGACTCATGCTCAGCGCAAACCCGGCCTGCATGAGTCGCCGGCGGTACCCATGACTCGCGTACTGCACGCCCCGATCGGAGTGATGCACGCCCCCGCTGACGGGCCGGTGATGCTGGAGCGCCATCTCGAGCGCACTCAGGGCGAGCTCCTGGCCCAGATGCGGGCGGAGCGCCCAGCCGACCACGCGCCGCGCCTCGCGCTCGAGAATCACGGCGAGATAGAGCCAGCCTTCCCTCGTCGGAAGATACGTGATATCGGCCATCCACACGGGCGCGGCGGTGGCCGCGGCCGAGGTGGGCTCCGACACGGCGAAGTCGCGCGCCAAGACGTTAGGCGCTGCGGGATGCGCGTGATCCGACTGGGTCGTCACACGGAAGTGCCGCGCACTCTTCGCGCGCAGCCCCTCCACGCGCATGAGGCGCGCGGTGCGGTGCTTCCCACAGGGGAGGCCTAACGCGCGCAGCTCCTGATACACGCGCGGACTCCCATAGCGGCCCTTCGTCTCCTCGTAGATCACCCGAATCCGCGCGCTGAGCCGCTGATCCGCTTTGACCCGCTCGGCGAGCGGTCGCACACGCCACGCGTAGTAGCCGGCCTTCGACACCTCCAGCACCCGACACATCGTGGTGATGTGAAAGATGCGGGCGTGCGAGTGGATGAACTGAAACCTCATCGTTCGTCCCTGGCGAAGAAGGCCGTCGTGGGTTCAACCGGTCAGTGCAACGGTGGACACAAGTCTCTCGGCTGGGGTCATGAAGCCTAACGTCTTGCGAGGGCGCATATTCAAGCGGCGTGCGACGGCATTGAGCTGCGCCTGCGTGAAGGTCGAGAGATCGGTGCCTTTCGGGAAGTACTGACGCAGCAGGCCATTCGTATTCTCGTTCGTGCCGCGTTGCCACGGACTCTGCGGGTCGCAGAAGTAGACGGCGACGTCGGTCGCGACGGTGAAGCGTTTGTGGTGGGCCATCTCGAGCCCACGATCCCAGGTGAGCGATGCCATGACGCCGTCGGGCAAGCGGCGCACATGACGGGTGAGCGCGCGCACGACCGTGTCCGTATCCTTACTGGGCACCTTGATCAACTGCACGAAGCGCGACTGCCGCTCGACCAGCGTCGCGATGTGCGTGTTCTTCGCGCCCGCGAGGAGATCCCCTTCCCAGTGCCCCGGCACGGCTCGGTCCTCGACCGTGGCCGGCCGTTCCGCGATCGGCACCGCATCGATGATCTGGCCGCGGGGCTGACCGGCAGTTGAGTAACGGCGACTGCGCCGCAATGGGTGTTGGCGTCGGAGATGCGCCAGCAGCTCCTTCTTGAGTGCGCCCCGTGCTTGCACGTAGAGCGTGCGATAGATCGTCTCATGGGAGATGTGCATACGCGCATCTCCAGGATACTCGCGCTTGAGCCAGCCCGCGATCTGCTCGGGTGACCACTCAAGCTGCAACTTCTCCGCGACCAGGTGACACAGCTTCGGCTCCAGAGCGAGGCGACACGGTTTCGGACGCCCGGCCCGACGCCACGCCCGCGCATCCGCATCGACCGCTCGATACCGCGTTCGGCCGCCATGGCGCGCAATCTCGCGACTGATCGTCGACGCTGGCCGCTGGAGCTCGCGAGCGATTTCCCGGATGGACTGCGTGGCCGCTAACCCGCGACTGATCTGCTCGCGCTCGGCGCCCGTCAACGCTCGCCTGGCTCGCCGGCGCGGCGCTCGTGCGATCCCACCCTGAACGGCCAAGAACGTGAAGATGGAACCCGGGTGCTTGCCCAACGCGCGGCCGATGTCGCTCATCGACTCGCCCATCTTCCACCGCGCCCAGAGATCTGCCTTCTCTATTATCGACAGCCCCCATCTGCGTTCTGCCTGCTGCTGCTGCTGCATTCCAACACCTCCGATGAGTATGTAAGATCACCTCGTGTTGCACTCATCGGTTGAACCCACCACGTCGCCTTTACCACTCTCGACGAGTCGCACCGCCTCGCGACGGAATTCGTCACGGTACGCTGAAGGTCCCCGCTTTTTCTTCATGACCACCTCCTTCCTCGAATCTCAGTCGAGGCATGAGAGGTGTCCACTAAACCCGGGGAAGTTCATTCCTTGCGCAGCGAAGGCATTCGCACACAGCTGCGAGAATC
>DATEHD010000048.1:0-9379 GCA_035279765.1 Candidatus Krumholzibacteriia bacterium
GTCGATGGCCGCGATCACAATCTGCGGGCACTCCATCATCGCAAGCACCAGGTCGCCAGTCATGCGCGTGAAGCGCGCGAGGCCCTCGCTGTCCATGCTGACGAGCGGACCGATGATCTCGTGCACATCCCCGCCCGAGCAGAAGTTCTCGCCCGCGCCGGTCACGACCACCGCGCGCACGTCGGGTGTTTGGGCGAGCACGCGAAAGGTGTCGCGCAGCTCGGCGTAGGAATCGAAGGTGAGTGGATTCTTGCGCTCCGGCCTGTCGAGCGTCACCGTGGCGACGTGCTCGGCGAAATGCCAGCGAAAATGCTGCGGTGTGAACGCGCCCGGATTCATGCGCGTGCCTCCAGCGGACGTCCGTCCACGATGATGTAGCGACCCGTCACAGAAGCAGTCGGCGCGCCGCACAGCCATGCCACCACGGCCGCCACTTCCTGCGGCTCGACGAGCCGGCCGCCGGCGTTGCTGGCCGCGAAGCGCGCGCGTACGTCGTCGACCGAGAGACCTGTGCGCGCGGCCGCGCCCGCGAGTGACTCGGCGATTCTCTCCGTATTCACGTATCCCGGACAGACCGCATTCACCGCGATACCCTCTTTCTCCACTTCGATGGCGAGCGCGCGTGTGAAACCGAGGAGCGCGTGCTTGCCCGCCGTATACGCGCTCACATGGCGGTAGCCGCGCAGCGATGCCGTGCTCGCCATGTTGACGATGCGCCCCTCGCGTCGCTCGAGCATGGAGCGCAACACGGCGTGCGTGCAGAATACCGCACTCATCAGGTTCACGTCGATCAATCGCCGCCAGTGCGACGCGTCGCTCTCCAGAAACGGCATGGCGTCGGCGCCGCCGGCGTTGTTGACGAGCGCAAAGACGGGGCCCAGCCTGGCGACCGCCTCTGCAATCGCCGCCTCCACCGCGCGCTCGTCGGTCACGTCGGCTGCAATGGCGGCGTGACGCTCCATGTGATCGAGCGAGCGGCGCGCGGCCTCGACATGCTCGTGCTGGCGGCTCACGAGCGACACGCACGCACCGGCAAGGGCCAGCTCCTTCGCTACGGCGGCGCCGATGCCGCGGCTGGCGCCGGTGACAAGCACGTGGCGCCCACGCAGGTCGGGAGCGGGCGACGTGTCGACGGCGATCGGCTCCCCCGTTGTTTTCAAATCGGCTCCGATGCCTCGCGTGCACGGCGCATCAGCGTTTCGATCTGGCGCTGTCCCGACCGGTACGGGTCCGGCCAGCGCACGCCGCTGTACCCCATCTGGGCGGCGGCGCGCAGCGTCCACATCGGGTCCCACAGGTGCGGCCGCGCCAGCAGGCAGATATCCGCGCGCCCGGCCGCCACGATGCTGTTGACGTGATCGGGCTCGTAGATGTTGCCGACGGCGAGCGTCGTCATGCCCAGCTCGAGGCGGATGCGTTCGGCGAACGGAACCTGGAACATGCGCCCGTACACCGGGCGCTGCTCGATTGTCACCTGTCCCGCCGATACATCGATGAAGGCGGCGCCGGCTTCACGAAACGCCGCGGCGATCTCGATCGAGTCCTCGATGCGAATGCCGCCCTCCACCCAGTCGGTCGCCGAGATGCGAACACCCATGGCGCGCTCCTGCGGCCATACCGCGCGCAGCGCGCGAAACACCTCGAGCGGATAGCGCAGACGATTCTCCAGCGTGCCGCCGTATTCGTCGCGGCGCCGGTTGGTGACGGGCGAGATGAAGCTCGAGAGCAGGTACCCGTGCGCCGCGTGCAGCTCCAGGATATCGAAGCCCGCCTCGACGCCGCGCCGGGCCGCGGCCACAAACTGATCGCGCACAAGGTCCATGTCGGCGCGCGTCATTTCCTTCGGCACCTGGTTGCGATCGCTCCACGGCACCGCCGACGCGGACATGACCGGCCAGTTGCCCGACGGCAGCGGCTCGTTGTCCCCTTCCCACATCTTCTTCGTGGAGCCCTTGGCGCCGGAGTGTCCAAGCTGCAGAGCGAACACCGCATGACTGTGGCCATGCACGAACTCGACGATGCGGCGGTAAGCGCGCATCTGTTCATCATTGTATAAACCGGCGCAAGCGGGCGTGATGCGCCCCTCGGGTGAGACACAGGTCATCTCGCTGAAGATGAGACCCGCGCCGCCCAGCGCGCGAGCACCCAGGTGCACGAAGTGAAAGTCGCCCACCACACCGTCCTCGGCGCTGTACATGTCCATCGGCGAGCAGGCCACGCGATTGGGAAGCCGCGCCGCCCCGAGGTCGAGCGGAAGGAACATGGGTGGGACGGCTTCGTCGCGCTCG
Organism: Candidatus Krumholzibacteriia bacterium; assembly: GCA_035279765.1. GTDB lineage: Bacteria > Krumholzibacteriota > Krumholzibacteriia > WVZY01 > JAKEHA01 > JAKEHA01. The sequence continues at coordinate 2,289 of DATEHD010000048.1, forward strand.
CTGTGCGTGGCCTTGCGACAGAGCCAGCGCTCGAACGACTCCAGGTACGTGCGATCGCGCGCGCGCAACGACTCGTGGCTGACGCGCTGGCTGCGCGTAACCAGGCTGTACGCAAATTGCTCCGGCTCGAGGTGCGCCTTGATCGCCACCTGCTCGAACCATTCCGTGCTGTTGCGCGCCGCATTCTGCAGGCGCAGCACTTCGACACGGCGCTCGTCCTCATAGCGCACGAGGCGTTGGTCCAGCGACGCGCTGTCGCCGGCCACGATGTTCTCCGCGAGCGAGACCGCGCTCTCCATCGCGAGGCGCGTGCCCGATCCCACCGAGAAATGCGCGGTGGCGGCGGAATCGCCCAGCAGCACCATGTTATTGAGATGCCAGCGCGCGCAATTCACGCGCGGAAAGTTCAGCCACGCCGCCGAACCGCGCAGGTGCTCGGCGTTCGACACCAGTCCGTGGCCGTCGAGGTGCGCCGCAAAAAGCCTTTCGCAGAATCGAATGGTTTCCTCGCCGCTGGCTTCCGCCAATCCGTCGGCGCGCCACACATCTTCGGTGGTCTCGACGATGAACGTGCTCCACCCTGGAGCAAATGGATAACAATGCGCCTGGTACCATCCGTTCGCGCTCTCCACGAAATAGAATGTGAATGCGTCGAAGGGCTTGTGCGTGCCGAGCCAGATGTACTTGCAGGCGCGCATGTCGATGTCGGGCTGGAAGTGGTCGGCGTACTTGCGCCGGATGGTGCTGTTGATGCCGTCGGCGGCGATGATGAGATCGGCGCCGGCGAGCGCGGCCTCGTCGGGCACCTCGGTTTCGAACTGGACCTTCACACCCAGGCCTTCCGCCCGCCGGGTCAGAATGTCGAGGAGCTCCTGGCGGGAGATGCCGCAGAAACCGTGGCCGCTCGAGCGGATCACCCGGCCGCGGTAATGGATCTCAATGTCGTCCCAGTGGACAAAGCGTTCGGCGATCTCGTCGTAGCTCTGGCCGTCGGCCTGCCGCAGGCGCCCCAGGGTGCCGTCGGAGAACACCACCCCCCATCCGAAGGTGCTGCCGCGACGGTTCCTTTCGATTACCCGCAGGTCCATGGAAGGGTTGCGCAGGGCGAGTTGTATCGCGACATAGAGACCGGCCGGGCCTCCCCCGATGACTGCAACCTGCATGGGCATGGACCGGCATTCTCTCAAATTCACGCCCAATCCTGAACCGCGAAAACAGCACGTCCGCGAACGACCGCGTGACATCACTCGAGAGCACGCGCTCTGGCTTCAAAAAAAGGGCCGCCGCACGCGCGGCGAGCCCTTTTCGTCTGGATATGGTGGCTGGCGAGCCACTTTTCGCGAATCAGCGGGAAGAGTTGGAGGCGGCATCCAGATTCGAACTGGAGAATAACGGTTTTGCAGACCGTCGCCTTACCACTTGGCTATGCCGCCCCCATTTGGCCGGGTTCTTTTTTGAATCAGGCAGGGGTGAAAAAGAAGATGGAGCGGGAAACGGGATTCGAACCCGCGACATCCACCTTGGCAAGGTGGAGCTCTACCACTGAGCTATTCCCGCTCCGAAAACTCGTTGATGAAGCAGCTATTATAGAAATTTTCCCGCGTCTGTCAACGCCTTCCGGCGGGCTCAGCGCGAGCGCGGAACGTGGATGCGCGCGGGTACCACCCAGGCATCCGGATAGAACTGGGCTCGCACTGACGGGAGCGCGGCGGACGCGGCATCACGCGTGGCGTAATCCCCCACACGGACCTTGTACACCCCGCCATCCAGGTCGAGATAGGCCGGCATCTTGAGACGGCTCGCCGCCACACTGCGCGCGTTCTCGGCCACGTCGCGATCCGCCGACGCGAAGATCTGGATGCGAAATCCGTCCGCCGTGGAATCCGACACCGCAGGCGTCGCGGCGGGCGGCGTGGTGTCGTGCGGCGCGTCGGCTTCGCTCACATCGAGGGTGGTGTCGGAAACCGCCATCTCTTCCACATCCGCCTCCGGATGCGCGGATCCCCCGGCGGGCGGCGGAATCTTCCCTTCCGATTTGAAGTCGTAGCCGTTCTTCTGCGCCGGCTCGGCGCGCGATGAAGTCTGTTTCGGAGGCGCGGTGGCGCCGCACGCGGCAAGCAGCGCTGCCAGCACGCACGCGGCCGCAATTCTGTAAAAGGATGAACGCATGAGCAAAAGATAGCATCGGCCCGGCGCGGGGTCGAAGCAGAATTACGACCCGCCCGCAAGCACCCGGTAATAGACGCCTTCCACCTGATCGGTGATGAGGTCCCAGTTGTACGTCTGGCGGCAGCGCGCCGCCGCGGCGGCACCGAGCGTGGCGCGCACGTCCGCGTCCGAGGCCAGCTCGGCCAGCGCGGAGAGCAGCGCGTTGACATCGCCGCAGCGGAAATAGCGCGCCGCATCGCCGCCCACTTCGACATTCTCGGGAATATCGCTCAGCACGAGCGCCTTGCCGTGCGCCATCGCCTCGCACACCGTGATGGGAAGCCCTTCCACGCGCGAGGCCAGCACGTAGAACAGCGCATGGCCGTAGAGCGCCTGCAGCCGCTCGCCGAACACGTCGCCGGTGAAGAGCACGCGGCTACCCGCCGCGCGCTCGAGCGAATCCGAGTACGATGTGCGCGGCGTCTCCGACCCTACGATCACGAGCTGCAACGTCGACGGCAGCTGGTTGAACGCTTCGATGAGCGTGTGCAGCTCGCGGTCGGGAATGATGCGGCCCACGGTGAGGATGTAGCCGCCGGGTTTGAGCCCCCAGGGCGAGAGCAACGACGCATCCGGCGGAGTCGCGTGCGGCTCGGCGCCATTGGGAATATAGGTGGCGTCGATGCCGTGGGTGTTCTGCACGTGCGCCTGCATCAGCCGCGACACCGCAATCACCGCGTCACTGTGGCGCGCGCCCAGTGCCTCGCCGCGGTGCAGCATGAGGCGGGCGCGCTCTCCCCATTTCACCTGGCGCCAGTCGAGCGCGTGAAAGGTCGACACCACCGGCCGCCCGAACATGCCGGCCACCGGTGCGCACGAAGCCGGGCCGATGCCATGCAGGTGCACAATATCAAAGCCGTGCGCGCAGGCCGCTTCCATGGCACAGAACAGCGCATGGCTGGCCGCGTCGGTGTGTTTGGTGTGTATGCTCGGACGGTAAACCAGGCGCACTCCCTCGAAATCGGGCGCGCCGCCGTTGGCATGGTAGCCCTCGGGAATCGGATCGCCGTCGAGGCCGGGACGCAGGCGCGAGCGGCAGAAGGCCCACACCTCGTGCCCGCGCTCGACAAGCCGCGTCGAGATGGCTTCGACGTGGGTCTCGACGCCACCATAGCGCGCCGGAATTCCCTTCTGGCCGATCATGGCGATGCGAAGCGGTCGCATGCCCGTGCGTCTTGTCATGCGGCCCGCCTGGCTTCGATGGCGCCGCGATACACGGATTCGACAGCCTGCACGTGCGCGCCGGCGGCGTGTTGCGCGGAGAATTTATCCCACGCCTCGTGTGCGCGCTCGCGCCAGTGCTCGCTGTCACGCCACGCATCCTCGATGGCGCGCGCCAGGGCGGCGTCATCACCCGCCTCCACCACCATGCCGCCCACGCGACGCGCGAGCTCGGGCAGCCCGCCGCGGTTCGATACGATGACCGGCACGCCGGCACTCGCCGCTTCCAGCACCGCCATGGGCGCGTTTTCGGGGCTGAGCGTGGGCAGGACCATGACCGTGGCGCGCGCGAGCGCGGCATCGATTTCGGCACGCTTCGCGTGTCCGGCGAAGCGCACGTCGAGACGCTCTCTTTCCGCCAAGCGCCGCAACACCGGTGCCTCCGGCCCGTCGCCGAAAATCACGAGCGTGATTCCGCGCGTGCGCCGCATGGCCGCGAGCAACACGTGCACGCCTTTCTCGCGGCTCAGCCGTCCCACGTACGCCACAAAGCGTGGCGGCAGATCCGCCGACCCGTTGGGGTGCGGCGCCTGTCCGCCCGCTTCCGCGCTGGAGGGATTGAGCGGCGGCACGAATGCGATGCGCTCGCCGGCCATGCCGGCGTCCACCATCACGCCGCGCAGATATTCGCTCGGCGCGATGAAGCGGTCCACGCGGTCGTACACGCGCGTCCAGCGCTGCCAGTACGACTCGGCGGCGAGGAGCGCCGAGCGCGCGCGGCTCCCCGCGCACGCGATCTCCACCGCGCGGTAGAATTTCCCGCCGCGACAGCGATAGCACACATCGCCGCGCGCAAACATGGCGTAGCTCGGGCACACAAGCTTGTAGTCGTGCAGCGTCATCACGATGGGAACACCGCGCCGCGATAGCGGCGCAATGATTGACGGAGTCAACTGATGATAAATGTTGTGAAGGTGTGCGACATCCGGTGTCACTTCGTCCAGAAGATCCTCCATGCGTGCGGCAGCTTCCCGCGACCGGACGAACGCGCGCGCCGCCCACAGTGATCCCACGCCACCACGATCGTAGTCGCGGTGGCTCACGAAATGCCGGCTGTAACGGGACGGGAGGTTCTTCGGATCGTGCATGGAAAAATCGACGATCTCGTGGCCGCGTGCGCCGAGGGCGCGCGAGAGCGCGAACATGTAGCGCTCGCTTCCGCCTTTTTCGTGGAAGAACTTGTTGGCCTGGAGAATGATCACTGCGTCCGGTCCAACTGCCCCGGTGCGCTACGAGGACAGGTGCGACCTGACTTTTTCGCGCGCGATCCAACCCAGCGCGCGCGGCAGGTTCTTTTTGAGCTCCGAACGCGCGGTGCAGATCATCCAGCACTGCTCGCAGCCGGCAATTTCGCGCCGCACCTGTGCGGCCGGGGACGATTCCCACACCGTCTCGAAGGAATTGCCCTTGAGGTCGCCCATCGGTGACGGAATGGTGAGGCACGGGTACACGATGCCTTCCGGTGCCAGGTAGAAGAAATCAATGCCGGCGCGGCACTCCAGAATGCGCTTCTTCTCGCGATTGAACACAAGCGTGCCTGATTCGAAATAGGCGCGCAGCCAGCGCTTGGGATGGTAGCTCTTGAGCTCGTGTTTCATCACGTAGCCGAGCGCATCGTACAGCGTTTCGTCGGAGACGTTCTGGTTCACCTGGGTGGAAAAGTAGATCTCGGAGTTCTGCGCCACCGCCGTCGTGAACTGCACTCCGATCTCGTTGGCATAGTCGTACACCTGGCGCATCTCGTGTGCGTTCTCGTTCATGGCGGTGAAGCCGATGCGCACGTTGGTAAAGCCGCGCTCGCGCAGCTGCTTGAGGGTCGCCGTTGCGTTCTCCCACGCGTGCTTCACACCGCGAATCCGGTTGTGCGTCTCGCCCATGCCGTCCAGCGACACCCCGATGCCGATATTGGGAATCGTCCTGCGCAGCTCTTCCATGGCCTTGATGATCTGCTGCGTCCGGAATCCATTGGTCGAAACCACGATGCGCGGATCCTTGCACTTGGCGTGGATCACCTTGACGATGTCGACCACGTCGCTGCGCATGAACGCTTCGCCGCCGGAAATGTTGATGTCCTTGAGCGACGACGGCACCTTGGCGTAGTCGTCGATGGAGAGAAACTCCTGCGGCTTGAGCTGCCAGATGTTGCACATCTCGCAGCGCGCATCGCAGCGATAGGTGAGCGCGATGATGGCGTCGGTGGGATAACCGGGTGCCGGCTCGTGCGTCGAAGTATGCCGCGGGTCCTGGATCATCTGGCTCCTGGGTTCAAACCGCTATCATCTCATCAAACAGACGCCGGTAGCCGGACACGGTCCGGTCCACCGAGTAATACGCTTCTACGCGCCGCCGCGCAAATTCGGCCCGGCGCAAGGCCGCCGCCGGATCCTGCAGCGTGGCGTCGATCGCTGCCGCGAGCTCCCCGGCACTTCCCGGTTCGACAAGCAGGCCGGTCTCGCCGTCGGCCACCACTTCGGGCACCGAGCCCACCCGGGTGGCGATCACCGGGATGCCGCACGCCATGGCTTCGAGCAGCGACAACGGCAGCGTCTCCACCACATCGTAGGACGGCAGGACCACCACGTCGCTTGCATGCAGCAACTGCGCCACGTCCCGAACCACGCCGAGGAAATCAACGTGGCCCATGATTCCCAGTGCTTGCGCGCGCTGGCGCAGCGCGTCGCGTCGCGGTCCGTCGCCGGCGACAAGAACTCGTATTCGCTTTCCCTGTGCCGCCAGCCCGGCGATCGAGTCGAAAAGCACCTCGTGTGCTTTTTCCGGTCGCAGCGCCGCGACCATGGCCACGACATGCTCGTGCGTCCCGATGCCGAGATGGTTCCGCGCCTGTCGGCGCGTGTCCCCCGTCACCGCCGGCCAGCGCGCCAGATCGATGCCGTTCTCGATCACCGTAATGCGCGCGGGCGCCAGCCCCGTGACGGTTGCCAGGTAGCGCGCGTGCGTGCGCGAGACGGCAATCACCCGTGTCACAAACTCCATGAGCACGCGCTCGCGCCATCCGAAGCTGGGGCGTGTGCGCCCGTTGGCACCCACGAGGCCCGTGGAGTGCGACGCGATCACCGTGTCCGGAGTGCGCGCGACGACCGCCGCGGCGCGGCCCAGCCACATGGCGTCGATGTGATCGAGACACCACACCACGCCGGGACGGAACTCCTTGAGCCGGCGCGCGAGCTGCACGGCACCGCGCACGTCGCGGCGGCGTGTGCACAGCCGCTCGGCCCCGTCGAATCCGCCGGCCAACAGATCACGGCCGACGATTCCCGCCTCGTGCAGGAAGTACACGCGAACTTCGTAACGGTCTCGCGGGAGGCGGCGCAGGACATTGCCGGTGACGATCTCGGCGCCGCCCACGCCGAAGGTCGATGCGACCAGTGCTATCCGGCGCTTCTCCACCGTGCGCTATGCGCCTCCGGTGCTGACCGGCTCCACATCGATCACGCGTCCGCCTTCGCGGATGGATGCCACCGCCGCCTCCAGCACGCGCACAACCTCGAGCCCATGCGCGCCGCTGCTGCGCGGCTTGGTTCCATTCTCCACGCAGTCGACGAAATGCTGGCACGCCACCTTGAGCGGCTCCGCATCGTCCAGGCGCGGGATCAGGATGTCGCCGTAGCGGTACGAGAGCTGGAACTCGCCGAAGGTGTCGT
>DATEHD010000049.1:0-17136 GCA_035279765.1 Candidatus Krumholzibacteriia bacterium
CGAGCGCATTGCGATGCGGGCGCGCAGCGCGAACGCCGCCGCCATGGTGACCACGGAGAAGGACTGGGTGAAGCTGCGGCGTTACGAGCTGCCGCTTCCGCTGTGGGTGGCGCGCCTCGACGTGTCGCTCACCGGCGACGAGCTTCCCAGGTAGGAAAAAAAGAAGCGCCGCGAGTCTCTACTCGCGGCGCTCCTGCAATCGGGAGGTAGTCCCTTTTTCTGCTAGTTGAACGTGACCGAGAACTTCGCGGAGAATTTGGCATCCCGCGTCGTGCCCATTTCGCGGGCCGTGAACTCGATGTTCGCGTCCAGAACCGATCCGGCCGACACCGCGGCCGCCTCGGCCGGCGTCAGCACGATGATACCCGCCGTCACGAGCTCGTATACAGGCAGGAAGATGTGGGTAACCTCGTCGCGCGGCGACGGGACGGTGGCGCCCGGCGTGACCGCGGTCCAGGTGATGCGATAACTCTCGATCGTGTAGTCACCGTGGGGAGCCGCGGCGACGATCCGGGCGTCCGGATCGAGGAACGGTCTCCAGCGGAACGTCATTTCGAGCGTCGAGCCAGCGCCGCCCGTGACCGTGACGGGATTGTTGCCGTTGATATCGGATACGCCGAAAATGGCCTGGCCCTGCTCGGCTTTATTGTCATCGCACGCGACGGCAGAAACCGCCGCGATCAATACTGTAAGAAGCGCGAGACGCTTCAACATGGAACCTACCTCCTGAAATCGGCCTTCGATTGATGGACCGCGTGGTGACGCGGGTCCGGACACCGCATTCGCAATCGGCGTGCCAGTGAAGCGGCCCGACGTGCCGCCGCAAATTCAGGCTTCCGAAGCGGTTAAGGGGCGACGCCGGGCGCGGGACACGCGTGGCCGAGCCTTCGCACGCCGCGGCTGTCGCAAACTGCGTGCTGGCCGGGGTTGTTGTTGCAATCCGGGCCCGGCATTCATAGCATGGCCAAAAGTGCCGCCCTGAAGGGCGTATCCCTCCCAAAGTAACGCAATCTTCACCGCGTGGTTCAATCCGACTTTCTCATCATCGGCTCCGGGGTAGCGGGCCTCTCGCTGGCGCTGAACCTCGCGCGCGAGGGGCGCGTCGCGCTCGTCACCAAGAAGGAGCTCACGGATTCCAATACCAACTACGCCCAGGGCGGCGTGGCGGCCGTCATGGGGCTCGACGATGACCCCGGACTGCACATTACCGACACCTTGAGCACCGGCGCGGGGCTGTGCCACCGCGACGTGGTCGAGATGGTGGTGCGCGAGGGGCCGGAGCGCATCCGTGACCTCGTCGAGCTGGGGGTGGCGTTCACCACCGACCATGGCCGGCTGGCGCTGGGGCTGGAGGGCGGGCATTCGCGCCACCGGATCGTGTACGCGCGCGATCACACCGGGCGCGAGATTGAAACCCGATTGCTGGATGCGGTGCTGGATCATCCCGCCATCGAAGTGCATCCATATCACATGGCCGTTGACTTGATTGTTTCGCGCCACCTGGAACATCCGGACGCGCGCCCCGGTGTTTACGGTGCATATGTGCTGGATGTACGAGGCGCGCGTGTCGTGGAGTTCGTGGCGCACCGGACCATTCTCGCGACGGGCGGCGCGGGCAAGGTGTACCTCTACACCACCAACCCCGACATTGCCACCGGCGACGGTGTTGCCATCGCGCACCGCGCCGGCGCGCGTGTCGCCAACCTCGAGTTCGTCCAGTTCCATCCCACCTGCCTGTTTCATCCGCGCGCGAAGTCATTTCTCCTGAGCGAAGCGCTGCGCGGCGAAGGCGGCCGTCTCGTGCACGCCGACGGCACGCGTTTCATGGAGCGCTACGATCCCCGCGCCGAGCTGGCACCCCGCGATGTCGTGGCGCGCGCCATCGACTCCGAGCTCAAGCGCACCGGCGCGCCGTGCGTCTATCTCGACGTCACCCATCTGCCCGATGGATTCGTCGAGCGGCGCTTCCCATCCATCATGGAGCGCTGCCTCGAGTACGGCATCGACATGCGCAGCGAAGCCATTCCGGTGGTCCCCGCCACGCACTACTTCTGCGGCGGAATCGACGTCGACACGATGGGGCAGTCATCGCTGCGCCATCTCTTTGCCATCGGTGAAGTGAGTCACACCGGATTGCACGGCGCCAATCGCCTGGCCAGCAATTCGCTGCTGGAGGCGCTCGTGTACGCGCAACGGGCGCGGGTGGGAGCGCTGCAAGGCTTCAGCGCGGGCGCCGCGCTGCCGCGCGTGCGGCCGTGGCAGGAGCCGGGTGGCTCGGGCGCTCCCGACCCCGTGGTGTTGGAGCACGACTGGGACGAAGCGCGCCGCGTCATGTGGGACTACGTGGGCATCGTGCGCAGCGACGTGCGCCTCGATATCGCGGCGCAGCGCATGCGCGCGCTGGCGAAGACCGTGGAGACCGTGTACTGGAAGAGCCGCGTCACGCAGGACCTGCTCGAGCTGCGCAACATCATCGGTGTCGGACAGCTGGTGATCGAATCCGCGCGCAGCCGCCGTGAGAGCCGCGGGCTCCACTACAACGAGAGCCATCCGGAGCGCGACGACGCCCACTTCCTCCACGACACCGTGCTCGAGCTTCCGGCAGCATGAGCGGCGACTGGTTCAAGATTGCCTTCGGCGAGCTGTATCCGCTCGTGTATCCGCACCGCGATGTGGCGGAGGCGGCGCGCGTGGCCTCGCGGCTGGCGCCCATCGTCGCGTCGTCGCGGCCCGTGCTCGACGTCGCCTGTGGAGACGGACGCTACATGTCGGCGCTGGCGGCCGCGGGGGTGGATGTGTACGGCGTGGATCTTTCGGAGTATCTCCTGGGAGAGGCGGTGAAGCGTGCGGGACTTGCGGGACGGCTGGTATGCGGCGACATGCGTGTGCTGCCGTTTCTGTCCGGCGCCTTTGGTGCGGCCATCAACATGTTCACAAGCTTCGGTTATTTCGACTCCGATGCCGACAACGTGCGTGTGCTGGGGGAGATCGAGCGCGTGCTTGCCCGCCGGGGCGTTTTCGTGTTGGACTTCCTGAACGCGGTCGTGGTCCGGAGCGGAATCAAACCGCATACGCGCCGCACGGTGAAGGACGCCGAAGTGGACGAGACGCGTGCGCTCTCCCACGACGGGCACGTGCTCACCAAGCGCGTGCACGTGCGCTGCCCCGGGCGCGAGCCTGTGGAATACGTGGAGCGCGTGCGCCTCTACACGCGCGACGAGTTGCGCGCGCTGGTCACGGGAGCCGGCTTCGACGTGAGCGCAGAGCACGGCGACTATGACCTGGGGGCATTCGACGCGGCGTCTTCGCCGCGCCTGGTCCTGGTGAACAGAAAACGGAGTGACGCATGACGGTGCTGGCGCGGGTGGATGCAGCGACGATCGATGGGGTTTCGGCGCTCTACCGCGATTTCATCGCGCGGCCGGGTTCCGCCGTGCAGAAACGGCTGCCGGTGTTCACGGCGCGGGATGCCTGGACGGCGGCGGTAAAACGTCCCGCACGGGTCGACGGCGCGCTCGTCGACGCGGTGCGGGGCTACAACCAGACGCTGGGCGTGGACGCTCCCGTTCTCGCCAGGCTGGACGGACTCGCCGACGGCTCGGTGCGTGCCGTGGTGACCGGGCAGCAGCCCGGTGTGCTGGGAGGACCCTTGCTGTCGCTCTACAAGGCGGCGACCGCGATCGCACTCGCGCGGCACGTGGAAAAGTCGCATGGGCAACCATGCGTGGCTGTGTTCTGGCTGGGCGCCGACGACGACGACTTTGCCGAAGTGCGCGAGCTCAGCGTGCTGGGCACCGATCACACGCGACTCGACATTGCGATCGACGGCTCGGCGTACCGCCCGGGCCTGCGTGTGGGCGACATGAACGCGGCGTCGGTGCGCGCGGTGTGGAATGCGGTGCAGGCTTCGCTTCCGGCGGGGCGGGCGCACGACCACCTGGCGGCTTCGGTGGCGGCGGCGGGCGATTTCGCAGACAGTGCAGCACGGGTGCTGGTGGCCGCAACGCGCGGTCAGATGCTCATCGTCGATGCGCGGACGCCGCAGCTCCGGCTGGCCGCACGCGATTTGCTCCTCGCTTTCTTTGACCGTGAGAACGAGCTGCGCGCGCTTCTCGAAGCCGACAGCCGCGCACTGGAAGCGGATGGATATCACACCCAGGTGCAGTGGGGCGCGGACGCGGGATTGTTTGTCGTGGAGAACGGAATTCGCCTGCGGGTTCCGCCGGAGAAACGCGCCGAGGTGCGCGCCCAGATCGAACGGGACATCACGCGGGTATCGCCGGGCGTGATTGCGCGCAATGCGCTGCAGGACGCCGTGCTGGCGCCGGTGGCGGTCGTGCTGGGCCCGGCGGAGATTGCGTACCGCGCGCAGATGACGGGCATCTATCGCGCGCTCGGAGTCAGCATGCCGGTGGTGGCGCCGCGTCTTTCGGCAACGTATCTTCCGCCGGCTGTGCGCGACATGATTGCAGCGCTCGGGCTGGATGCATCGGAAATCGTCGCCGACCCGGCAGCACTCGCGGCACGCGCGAGTGCGAGCGGTGGCAATGATGGGATGAACGCGGCCGCGGCCGCGTTCGAGGCGGCGTTTGCAAAAGAGACGGCCGCGTTTTTTTCTGTCTCCGGCGGGCGCTTGGACGACCGCGCGCGACACAAGCTCGAGAAGCGCATGGACGAGATTTCCGGACGGCTGGCGCAGGCTCTGGCTTCGGCCATCGAGCAGGATACGAGCGGCCCGCGGTCGCGTTGGCCGTTTCTTCCGCGCATGGCCGACATGTTCCGCAAGGACGCAGCGCCGCAAGAGCGGTTTTTGTCCATGGTGATGCCCATGCTTGATCACGGCGACGATGCATGGCGCGCCATCGATGCCATGGCGGCGGAATGGGCGGTGGCCGCGTTAGACGGCCGTGTCTGGCATACTGTATATTAGGGCCCGGACCGGGATACTGAACCTATGCGAATCATGGCAATTGGAATTCACCCCGACGACGTCGAGATCGGGTGCGGCGGGACAGTGGCCGTGTGTGCCGCTGCCGGCGACGAGGTCACCATCGTCGATCTGACGCGCGGCGAGGCGTCCACCAACGGCACGCCCGAAGAACGCGCACGCGAAGCGGCGGAAGCGGCCCGCATTCTCGGCGCCAAACGCCGGGATAACGCCGGCCTGCCCGACGCCGGCGTGCGCAGTGAAGATGGCGGGCAGACCAACGCCGTCGTGGCCATGATCCGCGCGTACCGGCCGCACATCCTGTTGGTGCCCAATCCCGACGACGCCCATCCCGACCACGCCTCCGGCGGCATGCTCATCCAGCGCGCTGCATTTCTTTCCAATGTGAACGGCTATGTCACCGAGCGCGACGGCAAGCGCCAGGAGCGCTGGCTGGTCGGGCGTATGCTCGTCTATTCGGGCCGTCGCGAAGTGCAGGCCGACATCGTGGTTGATATTACGCCGCACTACGAGACCAAGCTTGCCTCCGTGCGCGCGCACGCATCGCAGGTGGGGGGCGGCAAGGGGGCATTGCCCACACGCCTCAATGACGGCGGTCTCTTCCGCAGTGTTGAAGGCCGCGCACTGGTGGCGGGCCGACGGATCGGCGTCACCTACGGTGAAGCCTTCCAGATTCTGGCACCCATCGGGCTCAAAAATTTCAGTGCTCTGGCGCCGGAGTCGTAGTCATGTCCACGTCGCTCAAGATTGGAATCGTGTGTTACCCGTCGCTGGGCGGCAGCGGCGTGGTGGCGACCGAGCTGGGGAAGTCCCTGGCGCGGCTGGGGAGTGAAGTGCATTTCATCACGACCAGCCATCCCGCGCGCCTGTCCGGCTACGACGAGCGCGTGTACTTCCACAAGGTGATCAGCGAGGAGTATCCACTCTTCGGTCAGTACACGCCGTACGCGCTCTCGCTCGCGGCCAAGATCCGCGAAGTGGCCGACCAGTACGCCCTCGATCTCGTGCACGTGCACTACGCCATCCCGCACGCCACCTCGGCATTTCTTGCCAAGGAGATGCTCAAGCCGCGGCGCCTGCCCACGGTGACGACACTCCACGGTACCGACATCACGCTGGTGGGCATGATGCCGTCCTACTACGAGATCACGCGCTTCTCGATCGAGCGCAGCGATGCCGTCACCACCGTTTCCGACTTTCTGAAGCAGGAGACCATTCGCGAGTTCCGCGTCGAACATCCCATTGACGTGATTCACAATTTCGTCGACACCGAAGTCTTCCGGCCCCAGGGGGCGTCGCCGGCGCGCTGCCGGCTGGCCAAGGACGGCGAGCGCATCCTGATGCACGTGTCCAACTTCAGGAAAGTGAAGAATCTGCCGGTGGTGCTCCAGGTGTTCAACGACGTCCAGAAGCTGGTGCCGTCGCGCCTCGTGCTGGTGGGCGACGGCCCCGAGCGCGAATCCACCGAGCGCCAGGCACATGCGCTGGGCATCGAGCGCAAAGTGTCGTTCCTGGGCGACCAGGAAGACGTTGCCGACCTGCTTCCGATGGCGGATGTGTTCCTGCTTCCCAGCCAGCACGAAAGCTTCGGTCTGGCGGCGCTGGAGGCCATGAGCTGCGGGGTTCCGGTGGTGGGCTCGCGCATCGGCGGTTTGCCCGAGGTGATCGAGCACGAGAAGACCGGGTTTCTGTGCGATCCCAACGACGTCGACTGCATGAAGGCAATCGTGCTCGGGCTCCTGAAGAACGAGCCGCTGCGCCAGGAGATCGCCGCCGCCGCGCGCGCGCGCGTCGAGCGCCTGTTCAATCGCGATCGCATCGTCGCGCAGTACGTGGACGCGTACGAGCGCGTCCTGGAGACCGCGGCATGAGCGTGGGCGAATTCTGGATGGTTGTGGAGAGAATCCGTGAGCGCGACCCGCGCTACGCGCGCGACGCGTACGCGTTCGTGATGGACGGCCTGGACCACACCGTGAGCGCGCTCGAAGAGCGGCGTCACGTCACCGCGCGCGAGCTCCTCAACGGCCTGTGCGCCTTTGCGCGCGACAAGTTCGGCATGATGGCGTTCGACGTGCTGCGCGCGTGGGGAATCAGCTCCGGCAGCGATGTCGGCGAGATCGTGTTCCACCTGATCGACGCGGGGATCCTGGCGCGTCGCGACGAAGACAGCCGCGAGGATTTCGACACGCCGCTCGACTTCAAGCAGGCACTGGAAGATTCCTACTTCGATCTGACCGACGCCCCCGGCTTCGAACTATAACTCCGGCAAGGAGTCCTCTTTCAGCAGTTCCTCAGAACGGGGGCCAGGCGAAGGCGCGTCCCGCCAGTACATGCAGGTGGACGTGGAACACGGACTGTCCCGCTCCCGCCTGTACGTTCATCACCACGCGATAGCCATCGGTCAGATTGAGTTTCGCGGCCACCTCACCGGCCGCGCGCATCATCTTCCCCAGTAGCAGCGCATCGGCTTCCTGCGCATCGTCGAGCGTCGCGATGTGCTTGCGCGGGATTACGAGCACATGCACCGGCGCCGCCGGGTTGAGGTCGTGGAAGGCGACGACGTCATCGGTCTCGTGCACCTTCCTGGCGGGAATCTTTCCATTCGCAATCGAGCAGAAGACACAGTCGCCCATGGGATGGTTCGCTCCGTTGGAATGACAGGCGCTCGCGCGGAGCCTCGTGCACCGCCGCGGGCGCAGTATACGCGTGGAAGCGCGTCGGTTGCCACCGCCCGCGTCAAATCGCCCGCCGGGCGGCGGAAGCACTCGCCGCGACGCGTAACGTCGGGGAGGCCTTGGTACGTTTCTTGCCCTTTGCGCCAGCGCCAGTAATTCGTCACCCCAGCACAATCGCCCGTCCGCCACTGCGCGCGAGGAGGGTCCATGGGCGCCGCGACCGAAGTCATCACACTGATCCGCAACCGGCAGAACGTCGAAGAATTCCAGCGGCTCAACTGGAAGGGAAGCCTCGAGGATTATCTCGAGATCGTGATTCGCACGCCGGGGGTGACACGCACCGCATACCAGCGCATCTACGACATGATCATGTCGCACGGCGTCGAGGAGTACAGCGAGCACAAGCGCAAGGTGGTCCGCTACCGCTTCTTCGACGACGCGGCCAACGGTGGCGCGGATGCGATTTACGGGTGCGAGCAGCCGCTGATGAAGATGGTGAACATCTTCAAGTCGGCAGCACAGGGTTACGGCACCGAAAAACGAATTCTGCTCCTGCACGGCCCGGTGGGCAGTGCCAAGAGCACGCTGGTGCGACTCCTGAAGAAGGGCGTCGAGAATTACTCGCGCACGCCCGCGGGCGCGCTCTATACCTTCGGCTGGCGCGAAGACGGCCCCGACGGGCCGCGCATCGTCGATTGCCCGATGCACGAAGATCCGCTGCACCTCGTGCCGGAACCGCTGCGCGAGGAAGTCCTCTCCAGCATCAACGAACAGATTCCAGCCGGCGCCACACCGGTGCAGATTCGCGGCGAGCTGTGCCCGGCCTGCCGCTACCATTTCAACGAGCTCATGCGGGCGAACGAGGGCGACTGGACCAAGGTCATCAAACACGTCGAAGTGCGCCGCCTGATCCTGTGCGAAAAAGACCGTGTCGGCATCGGCACGTTCCAGCCCAAGGATGAGAAGAACCAGGACTCCACCGAGCTCACGGGTGACATCAATTACAGAAAGATCGCGGAGTTCGGCTCCGACAGCGATCCGCGCGCGTTCAATTTCGACGGCGAGTTCAACGTTGCCAACCGCGGCATCATCGAGTTCATCGAGGTTTTGAAGCTCGACGTGGCCTTCCTGTATGACCTCCTCGGCGCGAGCCAGGAGCACAAGATCAAGCCCAAGAAGTTTTCGCAGACAGACATCGACGAGGTGATCATCGGGCACACCAACGAGCCCGAGTACCGCAAGCTCCAGTCGAACGAGTTCATGGAAGCACTGCGCGACCGCACGGTGAAAATCGACGTGCCCTACATCACGCGCCTCAAGGACGAGGTTCGGATCTACGAGCGCGACTTCAACCGTGAGACCATCCGCAACACCCATATCGCGCCGCACACGCTGGAAATGGCGGCCATGTGGGCGGTGCTGACGCGCATGGAAGAGCCCAAGAAGGCGTCCATCAACCTGCTCCAGAAGCTTCGCCTCTACAACGGCCAGTCGCTCCCCGGGTTCACCGAGGAGAACGTGAAGGAGCTGCGCCGCGAGACGGTGCGCGAGGGCCTCGACGGCATCTCGCCGCGCTACATCCAGGACAAGATCTCCAACGCCCTGGTCAGTGACGAAGCCGACCGTTGTGTGAACCCATTCATGGTGTTGAACGAGCTCGAATCCGGGCTGCAGCACCACTCGCTCATCAACAGCGAGGAGTTGCGCAAGCGCTACCGCGAGCTCCTCGCCCAGGTGAAGGAAGAGTACGAGGACATCGTGAAGAACGAAGTCCAGCGCGCCATCTCGGCCGACGAGGACGGCATCACCAAGCTGTGCGCCAACTACGTCGACAACATCAAGGCCTACACGCAGAAAGAGCGCGTGAAGAACAAGTACACGGGCCAGGACGAAGAGGCCGACGAGCGCCTGATGCGTTCCATCGAAGAGAAGATCGGGATTCCGGAGAATCGCAAGGATGACTTCCGCCGCGAGATCATGAACTACATCGGTGCCTTGTCACTCGACGGCAAGACGTTCGACTACCGGACCAATGCGCGTCTGCAGAAGGCCCTCGAGCTCAAGCTGTTCGAGGACCAGAAGGATTCCATCAAGCTTACCAACCTGGTCTCCAGCGTGATCGACAAGGAGACGCAGGCGAAGATCGACATCGTCAAACAGCGCCTGATCCGCAATCACGGATATTGCGACATCTGCGCGACCGACGTCCTGAACTTCGTGGCGAGCATCTTCGCGCGCGGCGACGTCAAGCGCGCGTAGGAGGCGCCATGGTGCAGCGCATCGACCGCGACCTGTCGCGCTTCCGTCAGGTGGTGCGCGGGATTGTCAAGAAAGAGCTGCGCAAGTACATGTCGACCGGCGAGCTCGTCGGCCGGCAGGGAAAAGATTTCGTATCGATCCCGATCCGCCAGATCGAGATCCCCAATTTCCGCCACGAGACGCGCAAGTTCGGCGGCGTGGGTCAGGGCGACGGCGAACCGGGGTCGCCGGTCGCGCCGGGGGACGAATCCGGCGCGTCGCAGGCGGGCAGCGGGGCCGGTGATCACCTGCTCGAGGTGGACATCGCGCTCGAAGAGCTGGCGCGCATTCTCGGCGACGAGCTCGAGCTCCCCAACATCAAGCCGCGCGCCAAGGATGTCATCGAGGCCCAGCACGGCCGCTTCAGCGGCATCCACCGCAACGGCCCCGAGTCGCTGC
Source organism: Candidatus Krumholzibacteriia bacterium (assembly GCA_035279765.1). GTDB lineage: Bacteria > Krumholzibacteriota > Krumholzibacteriia > WVZY01 > JAKEHA01 > JAKEHA01. The sequence continues at coordinate 10,321 of DATEHD010000049.1, forward strand.
GGCACTTCAAGCGCACGTACCGCGAGGCGCTGCGCCGCCAGGTGGCGTCGGGTGCGTACAACTTCGACAATCCTGTCATCATTCCCATCAAGGAAGACCGCCGTTACCGCGCGCGCCGCACCATCCACGCGCCCGAAACCAATGCCGTCATCATCTACGTGATGGACGTGTCCGGTTCGATGGGCGACGAGCAGAAGGACGTGGTGCGCAGCGAGTCGTTCTGGATCAACACGTGGCTGCGCCACCAGTACAAGGGTGTGGCCACGCGCTTCATCGTGCACGACGCCGAAGCGCACGAGGTGGACGAGCACACCTTCTTCCACACGCGCGAGAGCGGCGGGACGCGCATTTCATCGGCCTACCAGCTGGTGGCGCGCATGATCGACGAAGAATTTCCGGCCTCGGAGTGGAATGTCTATGTCTTCCACTTCTCCGACGGCGACAACTGGGGCGGCGGCGACACGCAGCTGTGTGTGGGGCTTCTGCGCGACAAGATTCTGCCCGCGGCCAATCTCTTCGGTTACGGCCAGGTGGCGAGCCCGTACGGCAGCGGCGCCTTCATCAACGATCTCGCCGGCCAGTTCAGCGGGGCCGAGAACGTGGTGCTGGCGGAGATCGCGGGCCGCGAGGAGATCTACAGCTCGATCAAGCTGTTCCTGGGGAAGGGGCGATGAGCATGGTCACCATGGAAGAGCTGGCCCCCATCATCCGCGACATCGAGGGGCACGCCCGCAACTTCGGGCTCGACTTCTTTCCGGTCATCTTCGAGATGCTCGACGATGAGCAGATCAACATGGTGGCGTCGTACGGTGGCTTTCCGACGCGCTACCCGCACTGGCGCTTCGGCATGCAGTACGAATACATGCAGAAGAGCTACGGCTACGGGCTGCACAAGATCTACGAGATGGTGATCAACAACAACCCGTGCTACGCGTATCTCCTGAACTCCAACCAGCTCGTCGACCAGAAGCTCGTCATCGGCCACGTCTTTGCGCACTGTGACTTCTTCAAGAACAACGCCTTTTTCCGCAACACCAACCGCCACATGATGGATGAGCTTGCCAACCACGGCAACCGCATCCACGACTACATGGCGCGCTACGGGCAGAACGAGGTGGAGGATTTCATCGATACCTGCTCGTCGCTCGAAAACCTGATCGATTCACGGCTCCTGTTTGAGGATACCGCGCGACAGCGCGGAAAAACGGACAGCGACGACTCGCCGGTGCGCGACATTCCGCGTCTACGGAGCAAGTCCTACATGGAGTCGTTTATCAATCCGCCGGAGTACATGGAAGCGAAGCGACGGGAGATGGACGAGGCGAAGAAGCCCGCCCTGTCGGGCGGGGATGTCAAAGACGTGCTCGGTTTCCTGATCGAGCACGCGCCGCTGCCCAACTGGAAGCGCGACATTCTCTCCATGCTGCGCGAGGAAGCCTACTATTTTGCACCGCAGGCACAGACCAAGATCATGAACGAGGGCTGGGCGTCATACTGGCACGAGAAGATCATGACGCGTTGTGTCCTGAACGCGAGCGAGTTGATCGATTTCGCCGACCACCACTCTTCGACACTGGCCGTTCATCCGGGACAGCTCAACCCGTACAAGCTTGGCTACGAGCTCTTCTGCGACATCGAGCGGCGCTGGAACACGGGACGCTTCGGCAAGGAATACGACGAGTGCGATGACATCGCGAAACGCGCCGCCTGGGACCGCGGCACCGGGCAGGGGCTGGAGAAAATCTTCCAGGTGCGCGCCATCTACAACGACATGACCTTCATCGATGAGTTCCTCACCGAGGAGTTCTGCCGCGAGCAAAAGCTCTTCACGTATTCGCTCAACGAGCGCAACAACCGCTATGAAGTGGCCGACCGCGGATTCGCCGCCGTAAAAGAAAAGCTGCTTTTCTCACTCACCAACATGGGGCATCCACAGATCGCGATCGCGGACGCCAACTACGACAACCGCGGTGAGCTGCTCCTGCGCCACGGCTTCGACGGCCTGGAGCTGCGCCGCGACTATGCGTGCGCCACCCTCGAAGCCATGCAGCGCATCTGGACGCGTCCCGTGCACCTCGAGACCATCAGTGCGCAGGCGCCGCTCCTGCTCACCTACGACGGCACACGCCACGCCGAGCGCGCGCTCACCGCGGACGCCACGGTCTAGATTTCCACTGCGATAATCTCGGATTCGAAGGTGTGCACCTGCACGCCTTCGTGTTGCCACGCGTCCATGGGAAGCATGGCCTTGCGGCACGTCTGGGCCAGGAATTCTTCCGCGCTCCAACCGTATTCGGTGGCGACCTGCGGGAGGAGGACACCACGGCGGCCGCGCGCCGACACCATGAGCCCGTGACGGCCGATCTGGATGGTGGTGGGATCGACGAGAGGCGTCAGCGGCGTCAGCAGCGATATCTCGATGTGAAGGCCGTCGAGCTCTCCGGGCGTGACGGCGGGAAAACGCGGATCCTCCGTCGCTGACGCCGCCGCCATCAACGGCAACAACGACGCGAGCGGAATATCCGCCTCGATGCGACCGATGCAACCGCGGAGCCGGCCGGCACGCGTCAAGGTCACGAAAACCCCGCGTTGCTCGAGCAGAATCGCCGCGGCCGGTGCATTCGGCGCTTTGGTTCCGCCAACGGCCGCGGCTATTGCGTTGCGCGCGATGGCCAGCAGCATGCGGCGTGTGGCGGCGTCGGTGCTCATGGTTCTCCCGTGATCACGGCCGAGGCATAACCGACCACACTGGAGCGATCGCCACTCACGTCGCCGGAATTGCCACTGGCGACGACCGCGCAGGCGCGTGCGCGCAGCTCGTCGCTGGCCAGGAGCGACGCCACCACCGGACCCGCGCCGCACGCCTCGCACTCCCCGCGCGCGAGTCGCTCACGCAGAAGCGCCGCGTCGAGCGTCACCAGGCTGGCGCAGAAGACGCTATCGAGCTCGCGCGCGCGCGCGTCATCATAGAAATGGGAAAGATCGGAGCTCGCGATGAGCACGTCGTGCTCCCAGTCGATCACGGCGCGAATGGCCGCGGCGAGGTCGTCGCACGCCGGCCACGATTGTGAACCCATCGTGATCGGTACGATGCGGACCGCCGGCGTCAGGCACTGAAGAAAGGGAAGCTCCACTTCGATGGCATGCTCGCCGCGGTCGCCACGACGAAGCACGTGGCCGGCCCTGTCGCACCGAATCGATGGATGCGCCCGTGCCAGCGCACGCGCCGCGTCAACATCCACCGCGACATCGCCCAGCGGCGTGCGATAGCAGGCGCCGTCGAACACCGAAATGAAATTGAACGACTCGACGTGTGAGGGCCCGATGATGAACGCGCGCCGGAGGGTGGAGGCCATGGAGCGGAGACGGCGAAAGCCCGCCGCGGCGATGGCGCCCGAGTACGTGTAGCCCGCGTGAGGAGCGAGGAGCACGCGCACGGGCGCAACCTGCCCGCTCTCGCCGGCGGGGCCCAGCAGGCGCTCCACAGTGGAGCGGAGCATAGATGCATCGCCGGGATAGAACATGCCCGCCACCGCGGGCTCGCGAACGGAAACAGGTTGCATGGAGACTCAGCGCTGCTTCAGACGCGCGAACTTGTTGGCCACTTCGTCGAGCCGGGCGTTCTCCACGAGCCATGTGCCACGGCTGGAGCGGCTGGTGACCCATGAGGTGGAGGCATCGAGCGGGCCCGCCGTGAGCTGGTCGATCATTTTATCACCTTCGCCCATGATCTCGATGCGGTAGTAAACGCGACCCGTGCCCCGCGCCACATCGTTGCCCGGCTCACTCCACTTGAGAGCACGGAGCGCACGCACGAAGTCGGAGGCGTACTTCGGGTCGACACGGCCCATGACCGGGTTGGGATAGGACCACAGGCCACCCGAACGTACCAGCTCGCCGGTGGACGACGGCGATGCGAAGTTGATACGGTGCGTGACCGCGGGGTCGAACTGGAGGAGTCGTCGCTCGCGCAGTTCGTTAACCGAGTGCGCGAACAGGTCCGAGAGATCATCGCCGACCGACATGATGCGTGTGGCAGCGCCGCTTCCACCCGGCGTGTACTGCCGGACCAGCCAACCGGATTTGACATGGTCGAATCTCAACTCGGCGCGACGATCGGGGTTGATGAAGAGAGTCATGGTGTGAACACTATCCTCAGGCAGCCTTACAAAATCCTCGGATCCATAAAACTGTGCTACTCGAAGTCCGCGCAAGCGATGAAGTGGAGCGGTGACAGCAATTGAATCCCCCTCGACACTGTCCCGTCCCGCGAGGGCATACCACGCGTCGCCACGACGCTGCCATTCCATGGTGCTGTGAGGATTCTTGATCGTGTAGCCGGTGACATCCGCGACCTCGAAATCAAGTACGCGGTGATTGCGATACGCATCGGCGGGCAGCGTGGATGAACGATGTACGTCGGTGGGAACCAGGAGCACTTCACCGTTGGGTTCGCGGGCATAGCACCACGCGTTGTCGACAGTGTTCTTGCCGATCTCGACCTGAAGCACCTGGTGGTGAGCGGACATGAGCGTCACGATAGCATCGGGAGGTTTCAGCCCGAAAGGTGCGAGGTCTTGCTCGTTACCCAGATGTCGATTGATGTCGGCGGTTCGCAGCGCATCCAGCAGGGTGCCCATGGCACCCGGGTCGGCGGAATCCTGAAATGGCACGGTCGCTCGCCATGAACTGCCCGCTCTCGTGAAGACAAGCGGGTCTTCCGAAACCCGCGCGCCGTCAGGTCGATAAGAAACTTTGCGTTCAATCGTGATTGAGTCGATGGACGCCATGTCGAATGACGCCAGCTGTTCGGCTGCATTTTCTTTCTTGTCTTCCTTGCGCTCGCGCGGACGCTCGATCAACAGGTACGCGCCCGCGGCGAGCAGCGCGATCACGAGCAGGATGCGGGAGGTGCGGGAGAACATGGGATCAGAGTTTGGCGCGGCGCATGATGACGGCAATGCCGGCACCCAGACTTATCGCCGGCAGGAGGATGATGCAGACGAGAAACACGAGGCGGCCCTGGCGTTCCGAGAGATATATCTGGTCGCTGAGCGCGGGCCGCGGACGAATGGTGATCATCGACTCGTCGTCGGCGAGAAACGCCAGAGCATTCTGGAACCAGTCCGAGTTGCCGAGTACGCCGAAGAACACGTTGTTCACGAAGTCCGAATCGCCCACCAGCACGACACGGCTCTTCTTCATGTCCGCGCGGCCGAACGGGGAGCGCGTGGCCGACGCCGCCACCGGCAGCGGTCCCGCAATGTCGACGCCGTCTTTGACGCCGCGTCCCTCATCGAAGGCCTTCATGTCGGTCTCGCCCCACGACGACGCATCCGAGAGGGCCAGAAACTGCGCTGAGACTCCGATCAAGGTCGAGTCGCGCGCGATGAACACGGGACGCGCGCGCGGGAACATCGTCACGTAATTGAACGCCTTATTGATGGGATGGCGCTCGTAGCGCCGCACCTTGACCACGGTGGCATCGAAGGTGCGGTCGCCGGCGTGGAGCTCCTTCTCGTCCAGGATCACCGCGTTGAGAACGGAGAGGCTGTACTCCGCGAGCAAGGCAGCGAGGTGCGGGGCATCGACGCGCGGGTCGAGCATGACGAACAGGGAACCGCCGGCGCGCGCGTACGCGTCGAGAGCATCCACTTCATCCTGCAGGTAATCATCGTGCGGCCCCGCGATCACCACCACCGCGGCGTCGGAGGGAACGGCGGCACCGCCGATGAGCGAGAGCGGGCGCGGCGCGTAACCCTGGCGCTCGAGATCGGCGCGCAGGGCGGAGTATCCATCGCGCTGGTCGTTGTTGATGTCCTTCTCGCCGTGACCGGTGACGAAGTAAACGGCCTTGAGCTCGCTGCGCGTCACGTGAATGAGCGCCGTGGTGAGCGATTCTTCACCCGGATTGTGCGCGAGGGAGCGACGGTCGCCCGCTTCGACCACGATCTCATCGGGAGCGGCGTGCAGGCGCTCGGCCAGGTCGGGCTGGCGGTCGGGGTCGACGAGGCGGTAACGAAAGCGCGTGGAGTGATGCGAATAAAGATCGAGCAGCTCGGTGACGCCGGCGCGCGTGATCGAGGTCTGGCGCACGAAGGCGGTGGCGAGCACGTCGCGGTCGAGCGTGGAGAGCAGCGTGAGCGTCTGCGGCGAAAGCGTGTGGCGCTGGTTGCGCGTGAGATCCACCTGCAGCGAGTGCCGGATCGACGTGGCCTGGATGACGACAAGGACCGCGGTCAGGAGCACGATCGAAATGGCCGAGTCAGCGCCGCGCTTCGCAGCACGCCCGCGCAGAATGGAGCGGAGATCGTGCCCAGACTGCAGCGCCGCCAGCACGATGGCCGTCACACCCGCCACCAGGAGAATCATGACGATGTGTGCCGGTCCGCCGCCGGCGGCGGCGAAGATCGCGCCCAGCGCGAGGAGGGCCAGGCCGGCGAAGGCAATGATGCGGGCGGGGGACATTTTCACCGCGTCAGCTTCTCCAGCGCGTTGAATCGAGCACACGCGCGCACATGAACAGGAAGAACACGGTGAGATTGAGATAGAAGATGAGGTCGTTGGTGTCGACAACCCCGCGCGCCATGCCGTCGAGATGCTGCACCATGGAAAGCTGCGAGAGCACGGCCGCCGCTGCACCGCTCACGAACGGAGCCATCCATCCAATGATGAGAAAGAGCAGGGCGCAGCCGAAGGTCATGGCACCCGCGACGAGCTGGCTCTCACTGAGCGCGGAGAAGAAAAGCCCCATCGCGACGAATGCGACGCCCATCAGGAACAATCCGAGGTAGCCGGCCACAATCGGCCCGGGCT
>DATEHD010000050.1:0-3101 GCA_035279765.1 Candidatus Krumholzibacteriia bacterium
CTCCCTCACGCTTCCCGACAAGTCCGCGCTTCCTTTGTACCAGGAGTTCTCGAAGGATTTTGAGCCGGCGGTGGCGAAGCTCGTCGCCTCCTCGGCCGAAATCGAAGCCGCGTCCTTGGATGACAAATCGAAGGATGCAGAGCTCGAGCGCGCTGTCGAGCAGCACGTGGAGCAGGAGATGGGTCGCTTCCAGGTGAGTGTCACGAAAGTGGCGCTCGTGCAGTGGGGAAATGAGAGGCGGAGTGGACAGACCGCCCGCAAGGCGCAACCCGCGCGCCGGTTGATCATCGTGGGCGTCGACGGCGGAGACTGGATGAACCTTCGTCCCCTCATCGACGCCGGCAAGCTTCCCAATTTCGCAAAGCTGGTGCGCGACGGCGCCAGCGGTCCGCTGCGCTCCGAAGAGCCCATGCTCTCGCCGCTCTTGTGGACCACGATGGCGACGGGCCGTCTTCCCGAGCAGCACGGGGTGCTCAATTTCACCGCGGTGGATCCCAAGACGGGCGCACGCGCGCCGGTGAGCCGTCACAACCGCAAGGTCGACGCGTTCTGGAACATGCTTGGCGACTACCATCACAGCGTCGACATCATCGGCTGGCTGGCCACCGATCCTGCCGAAGCTGTCGACGGCGTGATGATCACCGACAAGTTCGGATACCTCGCCTATGTGCCGGAGGATACAAAGAACACCGCGCAGCCGGAGAACGGCTCGGTGTATCCAGCCACGCGGCGAAGTGAGTTTGAGGCACTTGTCATGCACGCCGACGCGGTGAAGGACGATGACCTCTCACGGTTTGTCCATCTCTCATCCGAAGCGTTCTCGAAGCACCGTGCGACCACCGATCCCAACGATGCTGTCAACAATCTTCTCCATCTATACGCATCGACACGCACGTACCAAAAAATTGCCACTTACCTGATCGAAAAGGATCGTCCCGACGTCCTCGCGGTTTATTTCGAATGGGTGGATGCGGTGAGCCATCTCTTCATGCTCCACACGCCGCCGAAGTTGCCCGATGTGTCGCAGAGCGAATACGACGCGTACAAGGATGTAATCGACCAGGCCTACATCCTGCAGGACGAAGTGCTGGGCGACATCATGCAGCACATGGACGATCGCAGCGTGTTGATGGTCATCTCGGACCATGGGTTCAAGAGCGGTGCCGCGCGTCTCAAGAACCGGCCCGAGATCTGGGCCGGCAACGCAGCGCTGTGGCATCGTCCGGATGGGATCGTGGCGTTCTACGGCGCGGGAGTGAAGAAGGGCGCCGCCATCGCGGGAGCCTCCATTCGCGACGTGGCGCCCACCGTGCTCGCGCTGAGCGGGCTTCCGCGCGCGGATGACATGGCCGGTCACGCGATCACATCTCCCTTTGAAGATGCGGTGACGAAGAGTTTCAGCGCGGAGCACGTTGCCACGCTGGACAAGAAGCGCGAGGATGCAACGGCGGGTACCGCGAGCGGCGCCAGCGCCGAGACCATGAAGAAGCTGGAAGCGCTGGGGTATCTCACGCCCGACAATCCCGACGCGCTCCACAATCTCGGCCAGCGCTACCAGCAGAAGGGCGACTACAAGAAGGCGATCGAGAACTACAAGAAGGCGATCGTGATGCGACCCACCTTCTATAATGCATACAACAATCTCGCCACGTGCTACGGCGAGCTCAAGATGTACCCGGAGGCCATCGACGCGCTCGAGAAATGCATCAAGCTCAAGCCCGATGATTACTACGCCATGGGCAACCTCGCCGTCATCATGATGAACACGGGGAAGCCCGACGATGCGCTGCGTTTTGCCAAACAGGCGGTCGATACCGAGCCGGCGTACGTGAACGGCCACGTCACCTATGGCGCGATGCTCGCGATGACGAAGCACTACGACGAGGCCGAGAAACAATTCAACGAGGCGCTGCGCCTCGATCCCAACAACGCGAGCGCGCGCGAGAATCTCGAGCGCTTGAAGGCGGCGAAGGGCCAGTGAGCAACGCACGCAAACCGATTCTCATCATCATGGATGGGTGGGGCTGGCGCGAAGAGAAGGAAGCCAACGCGGTGCGACTGGCGCGCACGCCCGTATTCGATCGGCTGTGGCGCGACTATCCGCACACGCTGATCGAGGCTTCGCAGAAATGGGTCGGCCTTCCCATGGGTCAGATGGGCAACAGCGAAGTGGGCCATCTCAACATCGGTGCCGGGCGCATCGTGTACCAGGACATCGTTCGCATCGATGAGAGCATTGCCGACGGGTCCTTTTTCAAGAACCAGGTGCTCATCGACGCCATGCACGCCGCGCGCGGCCACCGGCTGCACCTCTTGGGCCTCCTCTCCGACGGCGGTGTGCACAGCCACCAGAATCACCTGCACGCGCTGCTCGACCTCGCGAAGCAGTCGGGCGTGCGCGACGTCTACGTGCACGCCATCACCGACGGCCGCGACACCGCTCCCAACGGCGGACGCGAGTATCTCCGCCGCCTCGAAACGCACATGCAATCGATCGGGCTCGGTCGCGTCGCGACAGTCATCGGCCGCTACTGGGCGATGGACCGGGACAAACGCTGGGAGCGGACGAAGAAGGCCTACGATCTCTATACGCGCGGCGCGGGCTATCGGGACGCCAGCGCGGACGACGCGATTGCCGGTTCCTATGAAGCGGGAATCACCGACGAGTTCGTCGAACCCATTGCCATTGTTCCCGACGGCCAGGAGCCCATCACGATCCGCGACGGCGATTCCGTGCTATTTTTCAATTTCCGCGCCGATCGTGCGCGTCAGATCACACGCGCCTTCACCGATGATGCGTTCACGGGCTTCGAGCGCAACCCGTGTCCGCGCGTGCACTACACGTGCATGTCACGCTACGACGAATCGTTCACGCTGCCGGTGGTGTTTGCGCCCGAGTCGCGCGAGGACATCCTCGTCGACACGGCGTCGGGGGCGGGCAAGAAAACGCTGCGCATCGCCGAGACCGAGAAGTACGCGCACGTGACGTACTTTTTCAACGGCGGCGAGGAGATTCCGTTCAACGGGGAGACGCGCCTGTTGATTCCGTCTCCCAAAGTTGCCACGTATGATCTTCAGCCCGAGATGAGCGCGCGCGAGGT
>DATEHD010000051.1:0-7236 GCA_035279765.1 Candidatus Krumholzibacteriia bacterium
GAAACGGCACCTTGAAATAGAGACGCACTTCCTTGATCGCGTTGACACGGATGTGGTGGCTCTTGGGGAAATAGGCCACCGGCTGTTGCCCGATGCGATTCAGATGCAGCAGGTTGAACTGCGATGCAAATGCCGGCGCACCCACGCGTGCGCGGCGCCCCCATAACTCGAGCTCGCCCATCAGCCACGCCTCGAACTGGAACTGGCGTTGCGACGCGTGCACCGGATCGAACAGCCGCGAACGGCGCTCGACCAGGCGCGGGAGATCGTGGCGCAAGCGCGCTGCGATGCGGTTGGCAGGCGGCTCCAGGTAAACGAACTCGTCGGGGAAATATGGAAAGATTCCGTAGGCAGGAGCAAACGGCTCGTAGAAATGCAGGCAGTCGGGGTGCGAATCGAAGATGTTCGCGAGCCACGTAGTGCCCGAACGCTGCGTCCCCAGGATGAACACGAGCGACGCCATGCTTACGCCTTCTTCGCCCACACGACGTAGTTGCTCGTCAGGCGGTGGTTACGGTCGAGGAATCCAATCATCATGGCGACGGTCTGCAGGAACCACACGAGCGGTCGCACCAGGAAGCGCAGACGTCCGGTGCTCTGCATGAGCAGGTAACATTCCTCCTGCAGAAGTGCGCCGGCGAAGCCGTTGGTGGGCCGCAGCGCCATGACGCGAAATCCCGCGCGCTCGAAGAGGAGGCGCAGCCCGAATTCGGTGAAGCGCCAGTAATCGTGTGGCTCATCGTGCACGTGCCAGGTAAATGGCGAGGTGAGCAGCACGGAACCGTTGGGTGCCAGCACACGCGAAAACTCCGCCAGCATGCCGGCGGGGTCTTTGACATGCTCGATCACTTCGGTGCACAAAATGGCATCGGCGGAGCCGTCTGCAAACGGCAGCGCGAGCGCGTCGCCCATCACGTCGGGGTTGGCGCCGCGATCGGGCGCGTCGATGGAATCAAAACCCACGTAACGTTTGAAACCGCGCAGACACGGGCGGTACGGCTGCTCGCCGGCGCCGACATCGATCACCACGTTCCCGGTGAGCCCGGCGGCGAGCTGGTCGACGTGACGCATGAGCAGCCCGTTGGCGTACCAGTTGTACCAGGTGGCGTGCGGCATGGGTCTCATGCGGCCGCCCCTTTGGCAGGTGCGTGCGCCGCCGCGAGCTCGCGATAAATGGCTGCGAGACGCTGACCCTGGTGGCGCGCGTCGAACTCCGCTTCCATGTGCGCGCGGCCGGCGCGCTGCATCTCGAGCCAGCGCTCGGGATGAGCAACGATCCACTGCAGGTGATCCACAAGCGCATCGACATCGCGCTCCGGTGCCAGCAGTCCGGTCTTTCCGTCGAGAATGACGCCGGGAATGTCGCAGTGCGTCGTGCTCACAATCATCATGCCCGATGCGCTCATCTCGATGAGTGATACGGGTGCGCCCCCTTCGGTATCTCCGTCGGCGGCGGTGACACTGGGCGAGAGGAACACGTGGTGGCGCCGCGCCTCTTCCATGACGACGCGATAGGGCTGGTAGCCCGGCATACGCGTGCAATCGGCCAGGCCGCCCCGGTCGATGGCTTCCAGAATCTTTTCCTTCTCGCGGATGGTGCGGGGCTCGCCGTGTTGATCGCCGATGAGCGTGATCTCGATGGGCACACTCCTCCGCAACCGCGCCAGCGCTTCCAGTGCGTACGGAAAGCCTTTTTTCTCGCGAAATGATCCCGACATCAGAACGCGCAGCGTCTCACCCGGTTTCCACGTGCGTGGCTCGAACGAAATGAGCGAGAGGTCGATGCCGAGATGGTGCACGCGCATCTTGTGCGGCGGACACCCGAGCTCGATGATCGACTGTCCCATGAACGACCCTTCGCATAGAACCATATCGATCTCGGCGAACATCTCGCGGTAGCGATCGCGCCAGCGTGGATCCATGGTGGGATAGAAGAGCACGTCGACGCCGTAGAATGTCACCACGTGCGCGATACCGAGTCCCCGCGACACGCCGAGATCACGCCAGCCGATAAAACCAAAGTGTGAATGCAGCACGCGCGCGTGGGTCCGCCGCGCCACCGTGAAGAGAAAGCGCAGGTGATTGCGAAAACGCAGCCGGCGCATGGCGCGATCCCACACGTGCTGCCAACGCGGCAGATCCATCAGCGCGTGCACGCGCGGGTACGGGAACTGGTCGAGGTTCTCGGTGCGTGTGGTCGCCACGTGACTCACGATGTCGTCGGGAAGGTTCATGACCTGCGTGTACAGCCAGGTCTCGGTCTGTGGCAACCAGCGCTGCACTGATTGAACGACGATGACGGCGCCGTCGGCGCCTCGGGGCGGCGGCGTCGGGCTCACGAGAGGCGGCGCCGGTTTCGGAACGGGCGTGAAAGAAGCGGCATAACTCGTTGATAGCTAACACAGAAGCCCCGGTGGGTCAAGGTTGGGATGGGCCGCCGCGTTGCCCGCCGCGGCACGGGGTGCTAGACTTTGAGGCGCCCCCACGTGCCCCGCAACGAAGGTGATCCACATGCGCAAGATCTTGCCTCTCCTGCTGTGCCTGTTCACGATGTGGTTACTCCCGGCGTGCAGCGATGACGCCACCAAGCCGCCGGCTTCCGCAGGCGGTGACGGGACCATCCACGGCCAGATTCACGACAGCGACTTCGAGTTCGAGGTGACCGACGGCCAGCCGGGGGATCCGTTTGCCGGTCCGTTTCTGCTGCGCGGGCGCAACCTGCACTACAGTGACGACCTGGGCGCGCTGGTGGTCGACCTCACCGTCGTCAATCGCGGCATCGTTTCACAACACGAACCCATCGGTCTCACCTTCATCAAGCTCGACCCCGACGGCGTCACGGTGCTCAATCCCGACAACAACATCAACGACGACGGCGCGGCCATCGTCTTTCATTTCGCCAACGACGACGGGCTGTGGACGCCGGCCGAAGAAAGTCTCCCGCGCACCGTCGAGTTCGGCGTGAGCAAGGGCACCGCGATCGCGTTTGTCGCGCGCATCGATCTGGGCGCAACGCCGGGCGGCGTCATTGCGGGACGCGTGTGGAACGACGAGAACAAGGATGGCGTCATGGACGCCAGCGAGGGCGGACTGGGCGACGTCGGCGTGTATCTGCATCCCTTCACCAATGGCATCGTCGATCCCCGCTTGATTCGCACCGTCAGGACGGATCCCGACGGCCGCTACCAGTTCGACGGACTGGATGCCGGCGGCTATGAGGTCTCGATCGCACCTTCAACCGTGAACCTCTTCCCCACCACACCAACGGGAATTCACGTGCTGCTCACGGAAGACAACGGCCAGGTGTCGAGCTACAAGAACGCCAACTTCGGCGCGGTGCGGCAGAACCTCCCGCCGCCACCCCAGGGTGAGCACCTGCACGCGAGCGGCAAGTTTGCTCCGCCCGATGGATTCGCGTCGGCAACTGTCGATCACTTCACGTGTCCCGACAGTATTCCGCAGCCGCTTGTCACTGATCCTCCCGTCAACGAAGACTGCATTGGCGGACGGCTGCGCGGCTCGGTGACGGAGATCGCGCCCGAGCGCCACGCGTTCCGCGTCATGGCCACGTGGGTGCTTGCTCTCAACGGCCTGCCCACGGACCTCAAGGTGGGAAGCCGTGTGGACGTGCACGTGAATCCGGGTCCGGGCCCGCTCACGTGGGTGGCGGATTCGATCGCGCCCTGGACAGGCGATCATGACGAGATCACCGGGCATGTCGACGCCGTCGAACCGGCGTCGGACGGAACCATACGCTTCCGCGTCCTCGACACCTGGGTGACCGCGGCCGAGGTCAGCGTCGGCCCGCGCTAGCAGCGCTCCATACGTTCGTAGGGCCGGGACTGGTGCCCGGCCCTTTTTTTGCGCCCCGGCCATATAGTACGATTCGTACTATTTTGAGGGAACCTGCCTTGCCGGCATGTCGTACAAGGGAGCATGAAAAACACCCACACGCTCCTGCTGGCTCTCACCCTCGTCGCCTCCGCAAGCGCGATCAAGGCCGCTCCGGCGCCGGGAACACTCGCCAGTGTCCCGATCACCGTGGAGGGCAATCACATTCGCATCCCGGTTTCGGTGAATGGCTCGCAGCCTTTCTCGCTCGTCCTGGACACCGGCATGCCGGCTCCCGGCATTATGCTCTACGACAACGATCGCACCGCTGCGCTCGGACTCAAGTTTGGTAGCACCGACCAGGTCCAGGGGGGCGGCAAAGGGCCGGCGATGACGGCGCAGGTGGCCAGCGGACAGCACATCGCCATCGGCGATGTCTCCCTTTCCGGCGTGCAGGTCACCGTGCTTCCACCGCCGCATGGTTTTCCCAGCACCGCCGCCGGCGTCATCGGCCTCGAGCTCTTCAGCCGCTTCGCGGTGCGCATCGACATCGACAACCACACGCTCGATCTCCTGGACAAGGACTCATACCAGCCGCCTGCCAGTGCGAGCGTCATACCGCTGCGCATGGAGCACGGCGTGTTTCCATTCATCGACGCGCGCGTCACCATCGGCGACGGTCCGGCCGAGCCGGTAAACATCGCCGTGGATCTGGGCGCGTCGCACTCGCTGTGGTTGAACCAGCGCAAGGGACGCCTGACGGCACCCCCGGGTTCCATTCGCACTCCGCTCGGGCGCGGTGTCAGCGGCAGGATCGAGGGATCGCTCGGCCGCGTGCAGAAATTCGAAATGGGAGATGTGACGTTCGAGCACGTCATCGCGCTCTTTCCCGACGCCGATTATCAGAACCCCGGCCATTTCGATTTCAAGGATGGGTTCATCGGCGCCGAGCTGTTGACGCGCTTCGTGGTCACGTTCGACTACGCGTCGAAGCGGATGGTGCTTGTGCGCGGACAGCGTTTCGATGAGCCGTTCGAAACCGACATGTCGGGGCTGACGTTTGCGAGCATGGACCTGGCCCGCCGGTCAATCGATGGCGTTCTCCCCGGCTCGCCGGCCGAGACCGCCGGGATCACGGCCGGGGATATCCTCATCGCCGTGAACGGAAAACCCACGGAGTCGTACAACCCCGACGAGCTCAGAAAGCTGTTCAAGCAGGATGGAGCCGAGGTGCGCCTCACGCTGGAGCGCAACGGGGCGCAGATGGAAAAGACGATCAAGCTGCGGCGGCTGGTCTGATGCGCGACCTGAGCGAGCTCGAAGGGTGTGTGCTCGGCTTCATCTGGAAGCACGGACCCACCACGGCCTATGCGGTGCGAAAGGAAATGCTCGATTCTCCATCCTCACACTGGAGCGGAAGCGCCGGGGCGATCTATCCCCTGCTGGAACGCTTGCAGAAACGGCGCCTGGTGGCGGCGAAAGCGGGCTCATGCGGCGAACGCTCGCACACGTCGTACGCATTGACGGAAGCCGGCAGCAAAGCGCTGTTGGCCTGGCTGGCACCGCCGCTCGAGTACGACATCATTTCCATCGCGCCCGATCCTTTGCGCACGCGCATGTACTTTCTACGCGCACTCCCGGCTTCGCGGCGGAATACCTTCCTGAAGAAAGCCCGCGCCAAACTGGCGCAATATCTCGCGGAGATCGACACGGCGCCGGCCGTTGACGAGTTTGACGAAATCGCCAATCGCGGCGCCATTCGGGCGACCGAGGCGCGGATTGCCTGGTTGGATGATGTGCAGCGCGCGCTTGCCAGGCGCACGCGGAAGCGTAGAAAATGATCAGCGCAGGAGCGTGAGCTTCCGGCTCTGCATCGTGCCGCCACTCTGCACGCGGACGTAATACACACCCGACGCAGCGCGCGTGCCGTCGTCGCGCGCCCCGTCCCACCATACCTCGCGCGAGCCGCTTCCCTGCCATCCCGATTGCAGCCGCCGCACGCGCTCTCCGCGCACGTCGTAAACCGCGACAGTCACGTCGGCATCGCGCGCGAGCGAGTACGCCACACGGGTGCGACCGGAAAACGGGTTGGGCGCCGGATCCGCGATCGATAAGGGCGGAACCCCGGCCGCGCGCACCCCGGTCGGGCCCTTGAGCTCGAAGATGAACAGTCCGTTGGGGCGATCGGTGATGTAGACGTGATTGCCCGGCGCATAGGCGTAGCACGCCCACGCGCCATCGAAGTTTCCTTCGCCCGTGTATGACGACGTGTCGTACTGATCGACGAGCACCGGATGCACCGGGTCGGACACGTCGAAGAGCTTGAATCCCGCCGTGTAGTACGCCACCGCGAGCAGATTCCCCACCACGTAGCAGTTGTGCACCGTCGATGTCGGGTCGGCGATCGACGCCACCTTGAATGGCGCTGCCACGTTGTGAATGTCCCACACCGTGATGTCGGCGTTGGGGCTCACCGAGTACTCATCCGTAATGAACAGGTAGCCTTCGTCCTTCGTGGGCCAGCCGTTGTGGTGGTAGGTGATATTGGGGTCCGTGATCGAACCCAGCAGCACCGGCGCGCTGTGATTGGTCACGTCCCAGATGAACGTGCCCGCCGTGGCGCGGAATTCATACAGCCGGTTGCCTTTGACGCACACGTCGTGTCCTTCGGGCACGTTGAGCTGGTAGACAAGCGCGGGATGCGTCGGATCGGGCTTGAGATCATAGATGCGAAGACCGGGCAGCTCTTCGTACATGAAACCTTTGTCGTCGATGAAAATGTTGTGACCGCCCGGAAACGATCCCACCACCACCGGACTCGCGGGATTGGCAATGTCGAGAATGCCGGTGGCGCCGTTGGCAATGCCGTCGACGGAGTAGAGGTAGTGCTGGTACGTCTTCATGTCGACGCGCGGGACACTCGTCACGGTCGCAACCGGGATCGGGTTGGCGGGGTCGGTGGCGTCGATCACGTACATCCCGGTGGCGTTGTTGCCCACAAAGGCGTACTGCCGGTGCGTGGTCGGGTGCGTCCAGCCCCACACTCCCACGTACTGGAGCATGGGCGACGGATCGAGCTGACCCACGAGCACGGCATCCGCTGCCGCGTGAACGGATGCGGTTGGCATGATGCAGAACAACGCGGCGATGAGCAGACGTTTCATGATGGGTCTTTCACATCGATTGTATCACGACTCAACCTGCCGGACTGGCCGACTGCTCGAACCATCTCTCCTCATTCACCCCAAACACCAGGAACCAGAAGATGGTTGCCGCCGAGCCCAGGAGACCGAAGAGCGCCACGATGGGAAACGCAACATCTCCCAGAGGCCGGTACAGAAAGGTCAGCCAGCCCAGGCCGGCAACGAAGGACAAGACTCCCAACCAGCGCGGCAGAAAGGTCGA
>DATEHD010000052.1:0-2010 GCA_035279765.1 Candidatus Krumholzibacteriia bacterium
AGCGCTTCTCAGATTCACCGGTGATTCACTGGTCATTCACACACGATTTACATAACCCTCCTATTCTGGTCGCGACCTGGGTTCGGTCATGCGCGCTCCCGCCGCAGTTGCATAGCTACGCCGCGCTCGATCCGCACCCTCGAAAGGACACCTACATGAAACGGATGATATGGACCGCGACCGTTGTGGCGGGCTTCTCGCTCGGCACGGTGCTTGTCGCGGGGTCGCTTCGCGCACAGGAAGCCAAGTCGCTGAGCGACACTGTGGCGAAGACCGTGGAGACCCAGCAGCAGACGCAGAAGAAACAGGAAGCGTGGGCCGAGGAAAAGAACGACCTGGGCGCTCGCTACCGCGCCGCCAAGGCGCAGGTCGACTACCTCGAGAAGACCAAGGCGTTCGAGCAGAATGAAGTGAGCGAGCTCGACAAGGGCATCGCCGAGCTCAACCGCCGCATGGTCGAGTCCGCGAAGCTCAAGGACAACCTCGAGGATTCGCTGAACGTGGTTGTCACCCATCTCGACAACTTCATCAAGCAGGACATTCCGTTTCTGATGGACGAGCGCCAGGCCCGCATCGCCTCCGTGCGCGATGCCATCGCCAAGCCCGAGGTCACCGGCGCCGAGAAGCTGCGCCGCGTACTCGAGGCGCTCCAGGTCGAAGCCAACTACGGCAACACCGTCGATGTGTCGCAGGAGCGCATCAAGGTGGGCAACGACGAAGTCTCCGCCGATGTCATCCGCATCGGCCGCGTGTCGGTGTACTGGCGCTCACCCGATGGCAAGCGCGTGGGTGAATATGATCGAGCATCGAACCAGTGGGTTGAGCTCGATCACAAGTACGCGGAAACCATCGGTGACGTTCGCGAAATGGTGCTCCGGCTGCGCTCCACCAAGGTGATCACGCTGCCGCTCGGAAGGATCCAGCCATGAAGAAGCTACTGATTGCAGTGTTGTGCATGAGTGTTCTCGCCGCGCCGGCGTTCGCGCAGGACGTGCGCGAGGCCGTGAAGAAGGCCGAGGCCGACAAGGCCGCGGCGGAGGCCAAGGCGAAGGAAGTCGAGGAGAAGATTCTCGGCGACAAGGCGGCGCTCGAGAAGCAGGTGACCGAGCTCGAGGCGCACGAGAAACAGCTGGAGAACGACATCGCGTCGCTGCGCAAGGAAAAGGTTGCCAAGCAGACGCAGCACGATGCGCTCAACGACAAGTGGTCCACCAAGGAATCGGATTTCCACGAGCTCTCCGGCAACGTGCGCATGGCGGCGCGCGACGTCGAAGCGATGCTGCAGGCGTCGCCGCGCAGCGCCCTCGATGACACGCCGCTCAAGAAGATCTCGCCGCTGCTCGATACGGGCCATTTCCCCGATATCAACGACATCGGCGGCATGACGACGGTGCTCTTCGACGAAATGAAGCGCTCGTCGCAGGTGGCACTCCAGAAGGGCACCTACGTCGGCCGCGACGGCAAGGACCACCAGGGCGACATTCTGCTCCTGGGCCGCTTCACGGCGCTTTACCGCGACGGCCACGAAGTGGGTTTCCTCAATTACACCACCGACGCCAAGCGGCTGGGCGCTCTCTCGGTGCTTCCGCAGGGCTCGATGGCGCGCGCCATGCGCAACTATTTCGCGGGCAAGGGCGAAGTGGTGCCGATCGACATCGCGGGCGGCGAGTCGCTCTCGCAGCTGACGCACCACCGCAGCATCCTCGAGGAGTTCAAGCTCGGCGGCAACATCATGTATCCGATCCTCATCGTGGCGCTCACGGTGATCTTCTTCACCCTGTACAAGACGATCTACTTGAAGCGCGTGCATGGCGACACCGACAAGATCATGGGTGCCGTCAACGACATGGTCGGCAAGGGCGATTGGGCCGGTGTCGACCAGATCATGGCGGCGCACAAGAATGACCGCTGGCCGGTGGTGAACGTGTTGCGCGACGGTATCGCCGCGCGTCGCGAGGACCGCGAGACGCTGGAGAACGTGCTGCAGGAATCGATTCTGCGCGAGATCCC
>DATEHD010000053.1:0-5773 GCA_035279765.1 Candidatus Krumholzibacteriia bacterium
TTGACGCCGCCACACTCGTCACGCTAGACTGTTAACCATGGATGAACAATTCCAGGCCCAGCTCGAGGCCGCCGCCAAGTTCGAAGAGCATTTCGTTCCCGCGCTGTTCGATCAGTGGTCGGACATCGTCACCGAAGCCGCGCACATTCAGCCCGGCCAGCGCGTCCTCGATGTGGGATGCCGCACCGGCTACCTGGCGCGCGAGGCGCGCCGCAAGGTGGAACAGAGCGGGCAGGTGGTGGGAGTCGACGCCAGCGCGGCCATGCTCGCGGTGGGCTCGAAGATCGCGCCCGATGTTGAATTCCGCATGGCGTCACCCGAGGCGCTTCCGTTCGAGGACGGCACCTTCGATGCCGTGCTGAACCAGTTCGGCCTCGCGTACCTGACCGACCGCCTGGCGGCCGTACGCGAGATGCAGCGTGTGCTGAAGAGCGGCGGCTCGTTGGCCGTCGCGGCGTGGGATATATTGGAAAACGTTCCCGCTTACGCGATCCTCATCGCGCTCTTGCAGTACCTGGTGGGGAAGCGCGCTGCGGACGTGTTGCGCCTCCCGTTCTCACTGGGTGATCCCGAGGTTCTGCGCAGGCTGTTCTCAGAAGCGGGAATGACCGTGGAGATCACCCCACACCAGGGCACCGCCCGCCATCCCAGCGTACGCGCCTGGGTGCTGACCGATGTGAAGGCGTGGTTCCCGCTTGTCGACGTGGTGCTCAAGAAGGAAGAGTACGACGCGCTGATTGCAGAGGCCGAACACGCGCTGCATGCGTTCGTCCAACCGAATGGAACCGTGGTGTTCCCGATCACCATTCACGTGGCATCGTACCTGAAGCCGTAGCGCGCCAGCGAACTAGTCTCTCGGCAAGCCAATCACGAACCGCGACGCCGTCGTGCCATCGGTCTCGATTTCGATCTCACCGCCGTGCGCGCGCACGATGTGCTGCGCCACGAACATCCCCAGCCCCAGCCGCATACACTCGGCCTCCACGTCGTCGGAAAACACACTCAGGTCCACCGCGGGAAGTCCCTGGTGCGCCACTTCGAGGCGCACGAAACGGGGGTTGGATCCGTCGGCGCGCACGCGGATGGGTGCACTGCTCTGGTCGCGGTCGGCGGCGTGGATGACAAGCGTGGCCAGGAGCAGCTCCAGGCGCCCGCGGTCCCACGAACCTTCCAGCGTGCCGTTCATCTCGAGGTCGATCTCGCGCCGCAGAGAAGCGGTGAGAGTTCGGGACATTTTCTCGCACAGCGCGGCGAGGTCGGTGGGCTCGCGGCGCAGCGTGAACTCACGGCCCAGCCGCGCGCGCAGGAACTCGACCAGGTGGGCCACCATGAGATCCATGCGCTCCACAATGGCGAGAATGCGCGTGGTGGGCTCGGCGACGCCCTCGGTCTGGTTCTGGCTGGCCAGGAGGCCCGCAGTCATGGCGATGGCGCTCAGAGGATTGCGCAGGTCGTGGCCGAGCATCTCCACGAGACGCTCGCTGAACGGTGCCGGCGGAACCGGCGGGACGACCGCCGGCCGTCGCGGCGTTGTGCGCGCGGCCTTGCTTGCCGGCACTGTCGCGGTCGCGCCGGACGCGCGCGGGGGTGCCATGGCGAGCGCGGGCTCGGTGGAACCGCTCCAGCGCTCCACCACTTCGAGCAGGTGCTCCGGATTGACGGGTTTGAAGAGCGTGTCATCCGCTTCAATACCGCGCGTGTCGCGGTTGGCGGTGATCACAATCACGGGAATGTCGGCGATTTGCGGATCGCCCGCCTGCTCTTCGCGAAACTGCCAGCCGTTCATGACCGGCATCATCAAGTCGAGCAGAATGACGTCCGGTTTGACAGCGTCGTCGCGCAGGTGGCGCAGGGCATCCGCCCCGTCGCGCGCCGGCACCGCTGTGTAGCCTTTCGCCGTCAGCCATTCACATACGCTTTCGCGCGGATCTCTTTCGTCGTCCACCACCATCACGGTGATGGGACCGCGTCGCGTTGCGCGCGACCGCCGGTCCACAGATGCTCGGTTGGTCAAACTCATCGGTGCAGCCACATCCTCAAGGTTGCCAGAAGCTGTTCGGTGTTCACGGGCTTGGCAAGATAGTCCGACGCTCCGGCGTCGATGCACTTCTCACGATCGCCTTTCATGGCTTTCGCGGTCAGCGCAACGATGGGCAGACGGCGCAGCGCGGGATCCTTCCGGATCAGTTTGATGGTTTCGTAACCGTCCATCTCGGGCATCATGATGTCCATCAGGGCGACCGAGATGTCGGGGGACTTTTTGAGCGTTGCAATGGCCTCGCGCCCGTTCTGCGCCGCGATCACTTTCATGTCGTGGCGCTCGAGCACGCTGCCCAGGGCGAAGATATTGCGCACGTCGTCGTCGACAATGAGCACTTTGCGCCCGCGCAGCTCTTCATCGGAGCGATGCAGTTTTTCAAGCATCTTCTGCTTGTGCGCGGGAAGGTCGGTGACGACGCGGTGGAGGAAGAGTGCGGTTTCATCCAGCAGGCGCTCCGGTGATTCGACACCCTTGATGACGACCTTGCGCGCCAGCTCCTGGAGCTGCATGTCCTGCTGCGGCGTGAGCTCCCGCCCGGTGAAAACCACGATGGGAAGGTCGCGCAGTTTGTCGTCGTCGCGAATCCTGTCGAGCACCTCGAAGCCCGAGATATCAGGCAGACGAAGGTCGAGCACCATGCAGTCGACCTCGTGCTCGGCAAGAATCGTGAGCGCTTCCTCGCCGGTGCGGGCGGGAACGATGTCGATATCGTCATTGCCCAGAAGCTCCGCAATGCCGAGCTGCTCGGCGTCGTCGTCCTCGACCACGAGCAGGCGGCGCTTGCGCGGCGTGGCGTACTCCTTGATGCGCAAGAACGCTTCTTCCAGGCGCTCGGTGGTGGCGGGCTTGGTGATGAACGAGAACGCACCGCGCGAAAGTCCCGTCTGCCGGTTCTCGTCCAGGGTCACGATCTGCACGGGAATGTGACGCAGCGTCGGATCCTGCTTGAGGTGGCTCAACACGGTCCAGCCCAGCATGTCGGGGAGAAACACGTCGAGCGAAATGGCGGAGGGACGGAATTCGCGCGCGAGGTCGAGCGCGTCGTTGCCGTGCGACGCCACCAGCACTTTGAAGCCGCGGTCGCGCGCGAGATCCACGAGCACGCGCGCATAGTGCGGATCGTCTTCCACGATGAGCAGGCACGCATCGCCCGGCTGCAGCTCGGCACGATCATCCGGAATCAACTCCGGCGTGGCGTCGGCCACGCGCAGGATGGGCGAGATGGATACCGCCGTCTCACGCGCGATGGATGCGGCAGCGGCCGACACTTCGCGGTACTCGGCGGCCGGGCCGACGTAGCGGACCGGAAGGTAGAGGGTGAACGTGCTGCCCACGCCGGCGGCACTGCGCAGCTGAATTTCGCCGCCGAGGAGCATCGAGAGCTCGCGGCTGATGGCGAGGCCGAGGCCGGTACCGCCGAACTTGCGGCTCGTGCCGGCATCCGCCTGCTGGAATGCTTCGAAGATGATCTTCTGCTTCTCGGGCGCGATGCCGATGCCGCTGTCGGCCACCTCGAACGCGACCACATTGTCGACCTGGGACAGGATCGGATGATCCGGCGTCCAGCCACCTTTCACAAGCGCGACGTTCAGACGCACGCCGCCGGCTTCGGTGAACTTGAAGGCGTTGGAGAGCAGGTTTTTCAATACCTGCTGCAGGCGCTTCTGGTCGGTGATGAGACTGCGGCCCAGGTTGGGATCGAGCTGGACGTCGAAGGAGAGTCCGCGCGCCTCGGCGTCGTGGCGGAACGGGCGCGCCACCGTTTCCACCATGTTGCTGAACACAATTTCGGTGGGCTCCACCGTGACGGTGCCGGATTCGATCTTGGAAAGATCGAGGATGTCGCTGATGAGGTTCAAGAGATCGGTTCCCGCGCTGTGAATGGTGCGCGCGAACTCGACCTGCTTGTTGGTCAGGTTCTTCTCCGGGTTCTCGGAGAGCTGCTGGCCAAGAATCAGAATGCTGTTCAGCGGCGTGCGCAGCTCGTGCGACATGTTGGCGAGGAACTCCGACTTGTACTTCGAGGTGAGCGCGAGCTCCTCCGCCTTTTCTTCCACCGCGCGCCGCGCCTGTTCGATCTGCTGGTTCTTGCGCTCCACTTCGGCGTTCTGCTCGGCGAGCTGCTGGGCTTTCTGCGCCAGCTGCTCGTTGGTCTGCTGCAGCTCCTTCTGCCGTCCCTGCAGCTCGACGGCGAGCTTCTGTGACTGATCGAGGAGCGCTTCGGTCTGCATGGTGGCTTCAATCGAGTTGAGCACGATGCCGATCGAGCTCGTCAGCTGGTCGAGGAACGCGAGGTGCGACGGGGTGTAGTTGCCGAGCGTGGCCAGCTCGATGACCGCCTTGATCTGTCCTTCGAACAACACCGGGAGCACGATCACGTTGCGCGGCGGTGCCGCAAACAGTCCCGAGCTCACGCGCACGATCTCGGGCGGGAGGTCGGTCAGGAGAATGCGCCGCTTGTCGGCCGCGCACTGTCCAACCAGGCCTTCGCCGATGCGCAACATCGTGGGATGGCCGTTGCGCCCGTCGTCGGCGTACGCGGCGAGGAGCTTGAGCGAGGGCGCACCCAACGACACCGGGTCGTCGGCGTTCTGGTAGATGACACCCTGGTGCGCGCCCACGAGCGGTGCCAGCTCGGAGAGAATCATCTGGCCCACACGCACGAGGTCGCGCTGGCCCTGGAGCATGTTTGTAAAGCGGCCGAGGTTGGTCTTGAGCCAGTCCTGCTCGGTGTTGCGCTCCGTGGTGAGGCGGAGGTTGTCGATCATGGTGTTGACGTTGTCCTTGAGCTCCGCCACTTCGCCGCGCGCTTCCACCTGGATCGAGCGCGTGAGGTCACCCTTGGTTACGGCGGTCGCCACTTCGGCGATGTTGCGCACCTGGGTGGTGAGGTTGGCGGCGAGGAGATTCACGTTGCCGGTCAGGTCTTTCCACGTGCCGGCCGCGCCGGGCACGTTGGCCTGGCCGCCCAGTCGTCCTTCCACGCCCACTTCGCGCGCCACCGTCGTCACCTGTTCGGCGAACGTGGCCAACGTGCTCGTCATGTTATTGATGGTGTCGGCGAGTGCTGCCACTTCGCCCTTCGACTTCACCGTGTAGTTCTGCTTCAAGTCGCCGTTGGCGACGGCCGTCACCACCTTGGCAATACCGCGCACCTGCTCGGTGAGGTTGACGGCCATCACGTTCACGGTGTCGGTGAGATCTTTCCACGTGCCGCCCACGCCGGGCACCTGCGCCTGGCCGCCGAGCTTGCCGTCGGTGCCCACTTCGCGCGCCACGCGCGTCACTTCGGCGGCGAATCCGTTGAGCTGGTCCACCATGGTGTTCACGGTGTTCTTGAGCTCGAGAATCTCACCGCGCGCATCCACGGTGATCTTGCGTGAAAGATCGCCGCGCGCCACGGCGGTCGTTACTTCGGCGATGTTGCGCACCTGCGTGGTGAGATTGCCGGCGAGCAGGTTCACGTTGTCGGTGAGATCCTTCCAGGTTCCGGCCGCGCCGGGCACGTTGGCCTGGCCGCCGAGACGGCCTTCGGTGCCCACTTCGCGCGCCACGCGCGTCACCTCACCGGCAAACGAACGCAGCTGCTCCACCATGGTATTGAGCGTTTCCTTGAGCACGAGGAGCTCGCCGCGCACGTCCACGGTGATCTTCTTGGAAAGGTCGCCGCTCGCAATGGCGGTGGCCACTTCGGCGATGTTGCGCACCTGCCCCGTAAGATTTTTCGCCATC
>DATEHD010000054.1:0-6419 GCA_035279765.1 Candidatus Krumholzibacteriia bacterium
CTGCTGGCCACCGCGACGCACCTGTGGGTGGTTGACGTGCAGACACTGAAAGCCCAGCGCTGGCACGCGGTGGCGGGCTCATTTGCGTCGTCGGCGGGATGCTTCTCGCCCGACGGCAAGTGGATCGCGTACGCATCCGACGAATCGGGACGTGACGAAATCTACGTGCGCCCATTTCCGGGGCCGGGTGGGCAATGGCAGGTCTCGCCGGCTGGCGGCGTCAAACCGCACTGGAGCAACGACGGGCGTGAGATCGTGTACATGAATCTCGACGGTGACTTGATGGCGGTCGCTGTGGATACACGCGATGGATTCCAGGTCGCCGCCCCGCGACGGCTCTTTCGCATCGAAACCAAGATGGCGTGGGCCGCGTCAGGAGATCATTCGCGCTTCCTCGTCGCCGTTCGCGGTCGCGATGCCGTCGACCCTCCCCTCAAGGTTGTCACCCATTGGGTGACGCCCGCGCGCTGATCCTCTTACAGTGATCCTGCCCCCAGAATGGGGGACACCCCGACAGACTCGAACGCGAGCACTGCTTATTGTTCTCGTCAGGCGACACGACGAAGCAATTCGTCGTTCAGCGCCGAAAGTTCCGACCGGACCTACGGCGGTCCGGAGCGCATAAATCACACCGGGTGCGATATTCGCGATCCGGGGCGCCGGTCCGGTCGGTTTCATCCCGCAGTACTCTTGAAGTTCCGCCCTTGATCGGGGCGCGGCCGGAATTATCCGGTCGCGTCCTCTCGCAGCTGGCCCGCCACTTCCCCTCGCAGCACGGTTCGATGTACCTTCCACTCCACGACGCAGCCGATGGTGTCTTGCGATACACCCGGGAAGGGAAGGACTCATGAGCGACAGCGCGAATCCAATCAGACTCACCGAGATGGCGACGCGCGCGGGCTGCGCGGCCAAGTTCAGCGCTGCCGGTCTGCGCGAAATTCTCGCGGGACTCCCGCTGCCCGTCGATCCGAACGTTCTGGTGGGACACAGTGGCAGCGACGACGCGGCGGTGTATCGTCTTACCGACGAACTCGCGCTCGTGCTCACGGTGGATTTCTTCACTCCCATTGTCGATGACCCCTACGATTTCGGCCGTGTGGCCGCGACCAACGCCATTTCGGATGTGTACGCGATGGGCGGCCGGCCCATGGTCGCGCTGAACATCGCGGGATTTCCGGAAGGCAAGGTGGCGCCCGCCGTGCTCGGTGCCATCATGCGCGGCGGTGTCGAAGTGGCGCGCTTGGCCGGCATATCGGTGGTGGGCGGACACACCGTGAATGATCCCGAGCTCAAGTACGGCATGGCCGTGGTCGGCGTGATCGATCCGCGCCGCATCATTCGCAATGCCGGCGCGCGCGTGGGCGACGCCTTGATCCTCACCAAGCCGCTGGGGACGGGTGTGCTCGCGACCGCGCTCAAGCGCGGAGAGCTCTCCGCCGAGAAAGCGTTGATGCTTGTCGATTCCATGACTCTGCTGAACCGCGAGGCGTCGGAGCTGATGCTCCTGCATGATCCCCATGCGTGCACGGACATCACCGGCTTCGGCCTCATGGGCCACGCCAACGAAATGGCCGAGGGCAGCGACGCCACCATCGTCTTCCATTCCAAAGCGGTGCCGTTCCTGGATGGCGCGCGCGAAGCGGCCGAACGTGGATTTGTCACCGGCGGCGGGAAGAACACGCAGAAGTTCCTTACCCCACATATCTCCGTCGCGCCCTCCGTGGACGACACGACACTCACGCTGCTTTTCGACGCGCAGACCTCGGGCGGTCTCTTGATCGCCGTGGCGCCCGCACACGCGGCGCCGCTTCTCGCCGAGCTCAAACGCAATCATCCGCGCGCCGCCATCGTGGGTGAAGTCGTCGCGCGCCGGGATGTACACATCGCGGTGGAGTAGCTCACAAGCCCTGACCTGCTCTCAAAAACAAAAAAATCCCCGGAGCATTGCTGCCCCGGGGACCGGGAGGAAGGCGATCAGGGGCGCTTTCCTAGAACATGGAAGCTTTGAGCGCTGCCGTCGGGCGGCGCGGCGTATCCACCGCGACCGTGCGGTTGTCGGCGCCATCCGTGATCGCCGCCGCGATGCTCGACATGTAGGCGTCGCGCACATTGTTGAAGCGAACGATATCCGCGGCCTTGATGGGGTCGCGCGCCGGAAGATCCAGCGCCTTCGGGTTGACCCACTGACCGTTCTTCATGATGCGATAGCAGACGTGCGGCCCCGTCGCGTAGCCCGTCTGGCCCACGTAGCCGATGCACTGGCCCTCACTCACGCGCGTGCCGCTGCGAATCCCTTTCGCAAAACCCGCCATGTGCAGGTAGTACGTCTCGTAATTTCGGGTGTGGCGGATCTTCACGTAGTTGCCGTTGCCCGTCTGGTAGTTCGCGGCCACCACGAGCCCGTCACCCGTTGCGTAAATCGGCGTGCCGATGGGAGCGCCGTAGTCGGTTCCGAAGTGCGGCTTGTATACCTTCTCGATGGGGTGGAAGCGGCGCCGTGAGAAGGCCGACGTGATGTGCGTGAACTTGAGCGGCGCGCGGCGCATCGCCTTTTGCATCGACGAGCCATCCACGTTGTAGTAGCCCACCTGGCCGTCCGCGGGCGTAAAACGCACCGCGTCGTATTCCTTGCCTTCGTTCACAACGCGCGCGGCCAGCACGTCGCCGACCACCGAGTGGCCGGTTTCGTACGTGCGCACTTCGTAGAGCATCACGTATTCGTCGCCGCGCTGCAGATCCTTCGCAAAGTCGATCGTCCAGCCGAAGATGTCGTCGAGCGATGTGGCCAGCGACGTCTCCGCACCCTGGTCGTCGAGCGACGCAAAAATCGAATTCTCGATGGTGCCGTGCGTGATGCGGTATTCCGTCTTGTACGGCACCTGGCACACCCGCGCGACGAAATGATCGCCGGTGTCGTCGTAGCGGACGCGCACGTAATCCTGCGGGCTCGTATAAAGGAGAAGACTGTCGAGGTCGCCGGCCGCCGTCATGAACACGTCGAACGACTGCCCGGCGCGGATCTTCCGCCAGTCGAAGCTCTGGCGCGTCTCCTTGGTCATCGTGTCGATGTCAAACGCCGACACTCCCACGTCGCGCAGCTCGTCGAACAGCGTGGAATTGCGTTCGATGGTGCCGTGAACCGGCTCGTGTTGCATCGCACCGTCCACCAGTGTAACCGGCTCGTCGAGCCCGATGGTCTGCTGGCCTTCCTCGAGGCGGACGCATCCCGCGATCTCGCTGTCGTTTGACTGAAGTCTGTCCAGGAGCGGGAGAATGACCGAGTCGCGGCCCACATAGGCAAAGACGGCCAGGGCGGCGACGATGAGGATGGTGGCGCGTCTCTGCATGACTGTTAACTCTCTGCCTTATTTAGGGTTAACCGGGTTGCTGAGCACTCGGGGGCGCGGCCATTTTCGACGAGGCCGCGCAACCGGCGCAAGCATTTTCTGCCCATCGAAGGGTGAAGTTGCAAACTTTGTTCCCCCGGCCGGGGGAGCAGTGCGAAACGCACCGCCACAGCGCGGTGCGATGCGCCGGAGGCCTATTGCAGCATGGCTGCAAGCCGCCACACATCGGCTGTATACAACCGAACGTGTGGCGGCGTGCCGCGGAAAATGGAGATCGCTACTTGAGGAGGACGAGCTTGCGCACGATGGGCGAAGAGCCGTTCACCGTGAGGCGCGCAAAATAGATTCCCGAGGCCACCGGAGAGCCCGCGTCGTCGAGGCCGCTCCAGCGGGCAACATATGTTCCGGGCGCGCGGTTCTCATGCACCAGGGTCGCCACGCGGGCGCCGGCCACATTGTAGATGTGCAGCTCGACACGCGCGCCACGCTCGCCGGTCCTGCCGCCGACGGCGAAAGGAATGCGCGTGGATGGATTGAATGGATTGGGATAGTTGGCACCCAGCGCGGTCTGGAATTGATGCGGCGTATTGACCGCCGTGAGCGTTCCCACCGTTTGATCGCGCTGATTGCTCCAGTCGCTGTACTGACCCTCGGCGTCTTTCGCGCGCACGCGATAGCGCCACAGCCCCGTGCTCGCCGGCGTGTGGTCGTACGTCGTGTCGATCACCGCGCTCGCGACCGTGCTGAGGCTCTGGCACGTCACCAGCGGATTGATGTTGTCGATCACGATGCCGGTGCCAGTCACGGCGCCGTCGGTCGTGTACGTGAAGCGCAGCTGAATGTCCTGCCCGAGAAAGCCCGTGAGCGGGAAGATCGCGTTCACCCAGCCACCGCTCGAGCCGTTGATCCCGTTGCCGCGGTTGTTGCCGCTGGGATTGGCGTTGGTGGTGATATTACCCGCCACCGGCGTCCACATGGAGCCGCCGTCGGTGCTCACGTCGACGTAGCCGTAGTCGTAGCTGGCCTCGACGTTGTAGTTCACCTTGAAAGTAAGCGTGTCTGTCGCGGCATCGACATGAATCGGCCGCTCCATGCGCAGCGTGTGCGTGATCGAATTGCCGTTGCCGGCGTTGTAACCGCCACCGCTGAATCCACTCGCCGTGTACGTGAAGCCGTTCGACACCCAGCCGGTGAGCGAGGGCGTGCACGTATCCAGCGACGTCGTGGGATTGAGGCAGGCTTCCACTTCGTACGACACCACCGGGTTCGGATCCGACGGCTTGTTGCCCGTCCAGGAAATCCTGTTCACAGTGGCCTGGTTCGCATAGGCCGGCTGCACCGCGTACTCGCTCGGGTTGTACGGCCCGAGCACGCGATACGGATTGTCCGCGTACTTGAGCAGCGTGAGGTTCATGTTGAGCAAGAGATCGAACGTCGGCTGAATCTGCGTCTCGGCCGGCGCAAACCCACCCTGCGCCGTCGTGTTCACTTCGGGTGTGAAGCCGAAGATGCGGTTCTTGGTGACCGTGTCACCGTACGCCCAGTCGTCCGAGTCACCGTTGGTGATGTAGATCGTGCCCAGCGCCGGATTTCCCACCGCGTAGTTCGTTCCCGCCGCTAGCTCTGCACCCAGTGTGGCGTACACCTTCTGGTCGGGTGTGAATCCGCTGAAGTAGCCCCACGGGTAGAGCAGCAGCTCGCCGTAGCTGTGGTACGAGAGGAAGCACGTGAAGTGGCGCTGCGAACAGAAATTGCGGATGGCCTGCGTCTCCGGCTCGGAGAACGCGGAGGGTCCGCGATAGATGTCGCTCGATGATGTCGGCGATGAGCCGACGTTGTCATAGCCCCACTGGAACGAATAGTTGCGATTGATGTCCACGCCGAAGTTGGCGCCGTTGTTGCGCCGGTTCTTGCGCCACCAGTTGTTCGACGACCCGGTGTGGTTGGCCTGCACGTACGCGAGCCCGTCCGGATTCACCGTCGGAATGATGTAAATCTCGCGCGTGTTGACATAGTTGGTCACCACCGGATCGGTGCCGTAGTGCGAGCAAAGATACTGCGCAAACATCAGCGGAATCTCCACGCTCATGAGCTCGCGCGCGTGATGGTTGCCCATGATCAGCACCTCGGGCTCGTTCTCATCGACGTTCACGTTGTCCGAAATCTTGATGGCGGTGATGTTGCGGTTGGTCGGCGCGTACGCGTGCCCG
This sequence comes from Candidatus Krumholzibacteriia bacterium, assembly GCA_035279765.1. Classification (GTDB taxonomy): domain Bacteria; phylum Krumholzibacteriota; class Krumholzibacteriia; order WVZY01; family JAKEHA01; genus JAKEHA01. Next base: position 5,558 of record DATEHD010000054.1, read on the forward strand.
ATGCGAATCGTATCCACAATCGCCGGATACGCTGCCTGCAGGGCACCCAGCGCCGCTTCGGTCTCGTCATAGGTGTGGTAGAGGCCGAGGTTGGCGTCGATCACGGGTTGGATCGCAGGCGGTGCCTGCTGGATCGAGACGTTTCCGGCCGCCCACGGCCTGGAATTCAAGTACTGCAGCGCCTTGGCGTCAGCCTCCATGTCGACGCCATCCCGTGTCATGGCAATGACCTTGAGCCCGTGGGCCTCGAGGTCCTGGAGCTGCCGGGTGCCCTTGTAGGGTACGGTGACCACGGTGGCCCGGGCAGCGGCGGCTGAAAGCAGGCAAATCAGGCTGAAAAAAAGGACTCGGTTGGCAAAGCGATGGTGCGGCAGCACAAGATTTCCTTCCGTTAGGATGCGTGGATTCGTCATTATATACGGGAAGCGCTGAGGGACACAACCCGGCGCTTGGAGCCGCCCCGGACTGGACATGAATGGAGAATTTGCTAAAACGACAGCTCGCCCAGATCAAAGCTCGCGCCCGCATGCTGGCCGGCATTGCCGGACCGGAGGAAGAAGTCGTGGCGCGCGGCGGAGAGCCGGCCAATGGCAGCCAGGCGAGCCCTTCGGAAAACTCAGATATAGATCCGTCCATTAGTGCGACGACATCCACGGGTGCCGCGAGCGCCGCTCCGCTGCATCCCAATCCTGCCATCGATGCTGCACTGCGTTCGGGTGCCGTCACGCGCGGCGCCGACATGCCGATTGTGACGCGGCTGCGCCGTGGTCCGTGGTGGTGGCGACGCCGCCTCATCCACGACGATTCGCGCGCGCACTATTCGCGCTTCGAAGGCGAATTCCAGGAAATGCTCTCGTCGGTG
>DATEHD010000055.1:0-5536 GCA_035279765.1 Candidatus Krumholzibacteriia bacterium
GCATCGTTCAAGATGGCGCGCGTGACGGCGTCTTCGTAGTCGCCGCGAAACGGAAGCTGTCCGGCGAGCATCTCGTAGAGAATGACACCCAGCGACCAGATGTCGGCGCGCTGGTCGATGTGTTCGCCGCGCGATCCTTCGGGCGAGAGATACGACGAGGTCCCGCGCGACGAAAACCGTTCTTCCGGGCGCAACGGTCCGGATGGACGCGCGAGACCGAAGTCCATGATCACCGCGCGGCCCGAGGGCGTGATCATGATGTTGGAGCTCTTCATGTCGCGGTGCACGATACCCTTGCGGTGCGCTTCCGCGAGTCCCTCGGCCACCTGCATCAGAATGTGCAGCGCTTCCTCCACGGAAACGGCACCCGAGAGCACGCGATCGCGCAGCGTGATGCCGTCGATCAGCTGCATGGCGATGAAGGTGTCATCGCCCGCGTCGTTGATCTCGTAGATCGTGCAGATGTTCGGGTGGGAGAGGCCTGCGGCCGCCCGCGCTTCGGCGAGCAGGCGCTGGGCCTGCCCTGCCGACCCGAGGACGGATGGATGCAGGAACTTGAGCGCCACGGCGCGGCCCAGGCGGGTATCGTCGGCGCGATAGACCACGCCCATGCCGCCTTCGCCGAGCTTCTCGCGGATTTCGTACTGCTGGATTCGTTTTCCGATCATGCGTGAACGTTGTCCCGGGGGGTACTCGTAGTACGGCGCAAACGCGGCCCGGTTTCAGGCTCCGGCGCGCCGCACGACCACAATCGTGAGGTCATCCGCGCGCGGGGAACCCTTCTCGTGCCCCCGGACCGCCTCGATAACGGCCGCCATCAGGGCGGGAGCGGGCAGGGCGGCATTCTTCTGCAGGCATGCGAGCAACCGCTCTTCGCCGAAGAAGTTCCCGAGCTCGTCGGTCGCCTCCGGAATCCCGTCGGAGTAGACCACCAGGAAGTCTCCGGGGTCCAGTGTGGCGCGGCCCTCGCCGTACGGAAAGGTTTCCAGGACCCCCAGGGCGAGCCCGCCCTCCATGAGGCGGTCGACGCGACCGCCGGCGCGGACGAGGATGGGCCGCTCGTGGCCGGCATTGCAGTACGACAACTCCCCCGACGCGGGATCGAGCACGCCCATGAACAGCGTGGCGAATTTTTCAGGGTCGGTGTTGTGGTACAGAAAGGTGTTCGAGCGCGCCACAATTTCGGACACCGCGGACTTGAGCGCACTCTGCCCGCGCAGCGTGGCCTGCAGGCTCGCCATGAGGAGCGAGGCCGGCATGCCCTTGCCCGACACATCACCCAGGCAGATCGCGGTGCGACCGGCGCTCTGCGGGATGAAGTCGAAATAGTCGCCGCCTACCATCAGGGCCGCGATACTCGTGGCGCACAAATCGTAACCGTCGACGACAGGAGGTTTCTTGGGGAGCAGGTCCTGCTGGATCTGCGCCGCGAGCCGAAGCTCCTCCTTCATGCGCCCCAGCGCTTTTTCTTCTTCGTAGAGCCGCGCGTTTTCGATGATCTGCGCGGACTGTCCGGCAATGATGGCGAGCAGACGCTGGTCCTCCTCGGTGAAACCGCCGTCTCCGCCGCGCTTGTTGTAGCACGAGATGACGCCGATCAGCGCACCCTTGACGAGCAGCGGCACGCACAACACCGAGCGCACCGCATGATCCCAGCGCGCGCTCTTGAAACGCTCGTCCTCGCCGGGATTCGTGCACAAAAGCGGCTTCTTGTAGAGATACATCCAGCCCAGGAGCGTGTCGTTCAGATGATACTTGGGATGCTCGGACGAGCTGGTGTTGACGCGCACGAGCGTCTTGGCGTTGCGGTCTTCCTCGCGGGCGACAAGCGTGACCACGGTCTGCTCGGCCTGCACGGCCCGCATGGAGCGGTCGACGATCTTGTGGATGATGTCCTGCGAATCGACCGAGGCGCCGATGGTCCGCGCCAGGTCGTTCAAAATGGAGAGCTCCTCGACCGCGCGTTTGAGCTGGCGATTTTCTTCGCGCAGCCGGTCGGGATCACCGGTCACAGGAGGGCCGGCCGTTTCGCGTCCAAACGGCAGACGGAAAGCTTTTCTGGACATGGGGGCCTCTCTGGTAAGGTGGTTCGGGTTCGCTCCCCCAGCGCACCAGTATCCTTCGCTGGGCGACCCGTTGCAACCCGCATTCGAAACGAGCCATGCGCATCGAAACCACACGACTCGAGATCAGCACCGACGAGGGCGTTTCCATCGCCGATTTGACTGACGATGTAAACGCGTTCATTCGCTCCACGGGTGTGCGCGACGGGCTCTGTGTCATGATGGTGGGACGGCACGAGTGCTTCCTCTCGCTGGCGCCGGAGCTCGACGACGCCTTCGACGATCTCATGCGCCTGGTGCGCGAGGCGGACGCCCTGCAGGCCGAAGCGCTGCGGCGGGAGCCGGCCACGGACGCGGATCGCGCCGACGTCGATACCAGCGGCCCGGCGCCGCCGGGTTTTCTCGCCGAGACGCTGTCGTTCGCCGTGCGCGAGGGCGCTCCCGAGCTGGGCAGCTGGGAGTCGATCCTCCTGGTCGACGGGGGCGGTCCGGCCCGCCGTGCCATCGAGGTGACGGTGATGGGCTCGACTTCAGCACCAACTTGAAGTCGTGGCCGTATATGGCGTAAAATGAGTGCTCTCTACGTGGTTTGCGCGGCCGGCTCGCCCGCCGTCCCGCGCTCCCCGGCAGCCAAACGAGTTTTTTGAAGTTGTCGAAACGTCCTCCGTTCCACGCACCGGTTCCTGCTGACACCGTGGCCCGCTGGCTTCCGGCCATCGGCATGCTGGCGGTGTCGCCGCTGGCGGCCGCCGCCATCCCCGCCCTTCCGGGTGCCCTCCTGCGCTGGCTGGGACTGATGCTGGCACCCGGTGCCGCGCTCTACCTCGCCTGCGAGCGGCGTGCCCCACGCCTGTCGACGCTGGTGCTGTGCGCACTCGTGCTCTCCCCCGTGGTGACGACACTGATTGGCATCGCGGGGCTGTGGATGCACATCCAGATCATGACCGTCGTGGGAATCACGTGCGCAGTCGGAATCGCCGCGGCGGCGGTCGCCTTCGTCACCCTGCGCGTGAAGGTGGCGCTGCCCGATCGCCGCTCGCTCCTGTGGCTCGGCGGGCTTCTCCTCGTGCTTGTCTTTCTCACCGCGTTTCTCCCCCTGACGCACGCGTGGTGGCGCGTACGCTCGGACGCGTGGTTCCACGGCGCCGTGGTGGCCCAGATCGCGGACTACGGGCTGCCGCCGCAGGACCCGTATTTTGCCGGCCTGCCGCTCCAGTACATGTGGTTCTACCACGTGCTCATCCTCGTGCTCGCGCGCGGCCTCAACATGGATCCGTTCCGTGTCATGGCGCTCGTCAATATCCAGGCGCTCCTTGGCCTGGGTGTGTGCGCGTGGCAGCTGTGCGGCGTTTTCCGCCGCACCTTCGGCCACCGCCTGGCCGCGACCGCCATGCTGCTGCTCGCCTTCAACGGTGCATTCTGGATCTTCCTGCCCGTGAAACTGCCACGCGCCTTCACGGGTGAGCTGCGCGGATGGGCCGAGCTCAAGCGCACGTATGCGATGTCGCCTTTCAATTACGACACGGCGCGCGACTTCCTGAAGACCTACTACAACCAGGAATTCTTCCTCGACAAGTTCATGGTCGCGACCGCGTTCAGCCTGGCACTCGCGTTCATGGTAGCGGGTTGGTACGGCGCTTCCGAATTCATGCGCACGAAGCGGCCGGCGCCGCTCATGGTGCTCGCGGTGGCATTGATCGGAATGCTCGGCTTCCACAGCCTGGTGGGCTTCGTGATCCTGGTCGGGATTTTCGGCGGCGCCATTCTGGCGTGGCTCTTCCGCGGTCGCGCCGCGTTTCCCGTGCGCGCCATGCTTGTGCTCCTCGGCGTTTCGCTCGCGTGCTTTCTGGCCATGACTCCGTATCTCTACGAAGTGACGCATCTCAAGCAGAAGGAGCAGATGTTCCCGCTCAGCGTGTCCGTGCAGAAGACCGCCAGCATCATCATCCCGTGCGTATTTGCGCTCGGTGTCTGGCTCGTGCGCAAGCCGCTCCTGCGCGAGCGCACGACGGAAGCGCGCTTCCTCCTCTTGGGCCTCGTCTCGGTGACAGCGTTCTCTAATATTATCACGCTGCCCGGCCCCAATGCGTACGACAAGCTCGGATACATGGTGTTCCTTCCGCTTTCGGTGCTGGGCGGCATCGCGTTGGCCGATCTGTGGACGACGACGCACGGGCGCCGACACCGCGCCCTCGTGGCATTGACCGTGGCGTGCATGTTGCCCGTCAATGCGATCACGTTTGCCGCGTGCTTCGCCACGCCCGACGAAGCGTCGATGACGGCGCCCGAAGCGCGCATGGGGGCATGGCTGCGCGACTACACGCCGCGCAACGCGCTCATCATCGACGACAACGACCGCGTCGTATTCCTGGTCACGGTGCCGCGGCGCTACTACTGGGGCCGCATGGCGTACGCGCAGATGTGGGGTTATCCGAAGCTTGAAATGTCTCGACGCCTTCACGTGCGCCGTGCAATCTATGCGCCGGGAGCGCTGGACGGAACCACGCTGGCGGAGCTCGCCGCGGCCACCGATCCGATTTACGTGATCGTCCACCCCGAAAACTGGGATGCGAATGCTGCGTGCATCACGCACCCGGATCTGTTCCAGACGGTTTACCGGGATGAGAAATATGCCATCCTGCAAGTCGACAGGCAGGCGTGCGCGGCGGTCTCGCGCTCCCAGCCCGAGCGAGTTTCTCCCGAGGAGTTGATTCGTGAATCAGGACTTTGACGTCTCCATCGTCATCCCCGCTTACAACGAGGAGAAAGCCATCGGGACCACGCTCGACGCGGTGAACGGCGCGATCGCGTCGTCGTCACGCCGCTACCAGGTGATCGTGGTGAACGATGGCTCCAGGGATCGCACCGCGGAAGAAGCGGCGTCGCGCCATGTGCAGGTGGTCAATCACCGGAAGAACCGCGGCTACGGCGCGTCGCTCAAGTCGGGCGTGCTGGCGGCGGGCGGCGACGTCGTGCTGTTCTACGACGCCGACAACCAGTTCGAACCCGCCGACATCGAGCGCATGGTGAACGAGCTGGGTGACATGGATGCGGCGCTCGGTGCGCGCACGCAGGGATCGCACGCGCCTTTCTCGCGGCGCGGCGGCAAGATGCTCCTGGGCTGGCTCGCCAATTACCTGGCACGCACGCGCATTCCCGACTTGAACTGCGGCCTGCGCGCCATCCGCCGCGAGGTGCTGCTCGATTACCTGCACCTTTTGCCCAACGGTTTCTCGGCGTCGACAACCACGACACTCGTGTTGCTCAAGGAAGGCCACGACGTCAAGTTTGTCCCCATCACCGTGAAAAAGCGCATCGGCAAGAGCACGGTGAAGCCGCTCAAAGACGGAATGGATACCGCGCTCCTCATCGTGCGCCTGACCACGTTGCTGGATCCGTTTCGCGTGTTCGGACCCGTCGCCGCGCTGTTCTTCGTGGGCGGCGTCGTGCGCGGCGCGTACTACATCAAGTTC
>DATEHD010000056.1:0-6922 GCA_035279765.1 Candidatus Krumholzibacteriia bacterium
TGTCATCGATCTGCGCGCACACACCGGCGCCGCACGCATAGATGCGCGGGCGGCCGTTGCGTTCCAGGATGTCGTACACGTTTTCGTCGATGAGCGAATCGCGCGTGGTGATCGTGTAACTGCGCGCGCCGTTCAGAACGGCGACGCCGCCGAGGCGCGTGGCAAGGAGAATCTCGCCGCGATTTCCAAACGCCACCTGCTGCACATCGCGCAGCGGGACGCTGGCGCGCGAGCGCTGCTTGTCGCGCATGGACATCACCGCGGCTTTTCCGTGGGCAAAGAGCGAGACGCCGGCGTCGGTGGCGACCCACACGCTGTCGCCGCGCGTCGAGATCGCGCGCACCGAGTTGGAGGGAAGCTGTGGCCCGGCGGAGATCAACGAACGCCGCGAGGGATCGCGAATGTCGGTCACGAACACGCCGACGTTGGTACCGACCCAGAGCGAATCGCCGGCGTGACAGATGGCGCGCACCTCGGGAACCGGACCGACATGCCATGGCTTGAGGGCGGCGCCCGCAGGAGCGGCGTTGTTGGCACCGGCCGCGAAGGTACCGGTGGCGGTCACAATGCAAGTTGCCGCGACGACGCAACCGGTGCGATGCTTCGCCGCAATTCGTCCACCTATAGATATGAAAGTCAGTTTCATCGCCAATCCAACTGCCGGTCGAGGGCGCACCCGGGCCCTGGTCGAATCCTATGCGGGGGCGCTGTCCGGAGAGTCCGAGCTGCTATGGACGCAAGGACCAGGCCACGCGGCAGACCTTGCCCGCTCCGCGGCCACCCGCAGCCGGGTGGTTTGTGCCGTCGGCGGCGACGGGACTGTCAGCGAAGTGGTCAACGGACTCATGCCGAACCCGGTCCCCATGGTCATCGTTCCGACCGGATCCGGCAATGACTTTGCGTCGCTGGTGCGTTGCCCGCGTACGCCGCCGGAGCTGGCGCGCGTGGTGGCCGACGGGATGGGCGTGCGTTTCGACGTGATCGATTGCGGTGACCGTTACTGCGCGAATTCGATCGGAATCGGTTTTGAAGCGCTGGTGACGTACCACAGTCTGTCGATCACGAAGCTGCGCGGGCTTCCGCTCTACCTGCTCGCGGTGTTCAAAGCACTGCGCACACCGGGAAGCATTCGTTATCGCCTGGCTGTCGACGGCCGCGAAGCGGCCACGGGAGAGTTTCTGCTGATCTCGGTGGGAAATGGTCCGCGCGCGGGCGGCGGTTTCTACCTGAATCCGAGCGCGACACCGACGGATGGACTGATCGACGTGTGCGCGGCGCGCAAGATGTCGCGCGCTCGGCTGCTGGCGATTCTCCCGCGCGCGATCAAGGGCGGACACGTGACGGCGAGCGGCATCGAGCTCTACCGCGGCGCGACGGTCTCGGTCTCGTCGGATACGCCGTTTCCGATCCACATCGACGGCGAATACCTGGGACGTCGCGAGAAGCCGCTCGATCTGCGCATCATTCCGCGCGTGTTACCGGTGCTGAGCCTGGGCGGGTCTGACAAACTACTCTGATGTATTCTGCTCGACGGTCGGGGCTCGACCGCGGATCAAGGATGGAAAGATCTGACTGAGCGGGCGATGCCCGCCCCCGAGCGAACCGAAGCCGAGAACGGAAAGAGCTACGGAGCCTTGTCGGGACCGAGGCGGGCAGCAGCACCAACCGGCGCGGAGGCGTCGTAGACGCGGGGCGGCGATATGCGGTACCCGATCCAGCCGGGCACTCCATACTCGCCGCCGGTGAAGACGCGCTCGGATTCCAGGCGCTTCCTCTCCGCGTCCGACCAGGGGCCAAGGAACAAATCGATCACGCCGGCACTGTCCATCACGACGTCGATGCCGGCCGCGCGCACATAGGACGAGAGCTTGCCTTCGCGCAGTGCGGCAAACGCTTCGCGATTCACCTTGCCGTCGAGATTGATAACGCGCCGTCCCGAGAGATAACCGATCGCTCCGCTCTGAAACACACCGATCGTGTCCGACACGTCCGTGTGCGTCTTGATCCATTTCGCCGCGTCATAGAAACGGTACACGGGCGTGGAACGAAACGCGCTCGTATAGCCCATGAACAGCAGGCTTACCGCGTACACGCCGGTCCCCGCCAGCGCAAAGCCGCGCACACGCAGCGAGCGCGACTGGAAGAACGCGATGGCGTCGTGCAACGCGATACCGGCAAAGATCATTCCCACGAAATAAACCGGGTAGTAGTAGCGCAGAAAGAAGAACACCCCGAAGACAAACGTGGAATACGCGGCGATCATCATGGCGGCAAAACCGATCAGGAATTCGAATTCGCGGGAAGCGCGACCTTGCACCGTCCGCCGCCGTTTGAACCACCACAAGGCAAAGCCCGCCAGCAACACGATGCCGACGGCATCGGCGACATATTCCGTCGGCCGCGCCGCGTGCAGGCGCTCTCCCAGCTTGGTGGCGCCGCGGAAGAACGGGTGGAGCGCCGGAATCACCTTCAGCGTCTCGATCGAGCGCTCGAAGTGCTCCGCCACGAACGTCCCCGTCGGCCCATCGGCCATCATCGAGTGCGGTCCCAGGTGGAAGAACGGCGCGTATGCAATAGCCAGAAAGCGCGTGGCGCGTCCGCTCTCGGGGAACGGCGAACCGACCGCGAAGTACCCGTAAGCCATCCACGGCAGACACACGAGCAGGGCCGTCGCGCCGATGGCAGCGATCTCACCGCGCCACGCATGGCCCGCCCGCCGGCTGCGCCGCACGAGAAGAAAATCCAGGCCCATCGCGAGCACGAGGAATCCCAGGTCGGCGCGCGCGAGGATACACATGCCGGAGAGAAGCCCCATCAGCACGAGTCGCCTGCGCTCGACGCGTTCGTCGGGCCGGATGTTCTCGAGATAGTAGAAGACCGTCGCCGCGAACATCAGCGCGGCGAGGGATGTTTCGAGCCCGTTGGCCGCCTGCCGCACGACAATGGGAGAGAACGCCCATAACGCCGCCGATACAATGGCCGCGGTTTCGTTCACCCGCCGCGCGAGAATTCGGTACAGGAGATATGCGCTCGCCACGCTGCACAACGCGGAGAGCACGAGTGCGGCATGGATCGGAAGTGTCTCGTTGGAGCCGGCCGCCCAGTACATCGGCACGAGCATCGCCACGTACAGCGGTTGGAAGCCGTTGGTCAGGTGCGTGCCGTCGAAGCTGGCGCCTTCGCCGTGCGCAATATGGCGCGCGATCTGGAAGTCGTAGAAGCTGTCGTCGTAGAGAAATCCGTTACGTGCAAGCGTGGGAAAATCAAGCGCAGCAACGGCCAGATGGACCGCTGCCGCCGCCGCAAGAACGACGAGTAAGGCGGGGTTTGGACGTTTCAAGGGCGGACGTTAACAGTTCGTTCGGATACGTTCCTTCCAGGGTAAAGCTGTTGATTTATTGTGCCTTATCGTACCCGATCGCGGCGCGTTGTGTCAATCAGACATGCCTAGTACCGTATGACAACGGGAGTTGCGGCGACCCGCCGCACCGAGATAAAGGGCACGGGATCGTCCTCGCGCAGGACCGGAGCGATCTGGTTGCCGTCATTCGCGGTGAGCCCGTAGACCCAGTGGTACGGCAGCACCACGGGCGTCGATCCCACGGGAAGATCCACTTCGACACGATTGTAGCTCGCGCGCGCGGGAACACCGCCGCCACTCTCCGCAAACTCCCAGAAGCGCAGCGAACCATCCTCCCAGCGCAGCGTCACGCCCGGAATCGACGCCACGAAGTGCCCGGCACTTTCGGTCACCGTCACCGCCCAGTGCACGCGCAGGAAGCGAAGTCGCGCCTGGATGTGCGGCAGTGTCCACTCCGCAAACGGACGGCCGAGGAAGCTGTCGGCGTCGAACGTGGTGCGATGATAAATGAGAGGGATCTTGGGATACGGTCCGCCGATCTGTTCGATCCCGGTCTGTGACGGGAGAAGCGCGGGCAGAAAGAAGCCGCCGTACGCCACAGCGCTCCCCTCTTCGATAAGGAGGCGGCCGTTTCCGTGCATGCTGGCGACAAGCAGCGAGCGCAGCCGTTCGACGCGCGGCGGCAGGTCGACGCTCAGCGTGTGGTGGTAGTACGCCTTGGCATCGAGCATGGCGAGCGGGAGCGGGGCCAGCGCGAGCGCGACCATGAACGACGTACGCAGGCGGGTCGCGGTTCCCGCAGCGAGACGCGCGCTCATTGCATTCAAGAGCGACACGGCGCCCGCGCCCGCGAGCGGGGTCGCAAACACGATCGCCGAAAACAGAAAGCGCCCGGGTTCGAGCTGATTCACGCCGGGGATGTGCGTACCGCAGGTGGCAAACATGAGCATCACCAGCGTCGACACCAACGCGGGCGCGGCGTCGACGGCGCGTTTCTCGCGCCAGAGCCGTGCGGCACCGCCCGCGGCGAGTGTGAGCACACCGGTGGCGATCCATCCGGTCGGCGCGAGCAGAAGATGCGCCACCTGGCGCAGGCCGTGGAGCTGGTAGAACGCTTCTGACGGCGCCCGGTACGGCAGAAAGCGAATCAACGGCAGAATCCAGAGCGCGTTCACAAACACCACCACGAGCGCCCACAGAAAGAGCAGCTCGGCGCGGCGCCTGGTGACGTGCGCGCGATCGGCAACCAGCAGCGTGCCGATGGAGACCGCCGCCATCACCACGCTCAGCACGTGGACCGAAAACGCGATGGGTCCGAGGATGAACAGCGCGCGCCCGCGATCGCCTGCGAGGAAACGGCGCACGAGCCCCGTCACGTAGATCACCGCGTGCGTCGCAAACACGAACGAGAACATTCCCACGTAGCGAAAGTCGCTGGCGTACGGGCGGCCCCAGTGCCAGAAGACCAGGAGCAGCATCACGGCGACCGCGGCTTCGTCCACGCGGAAGCCCTGCATGCGCGCGCCGCGATACACGGAGGGAAGCATGGAGAGGTACGCGATCAGGATGAACAGCTTGAGCGCGGTGGCGGTGTGAATCGGAATCAGCGCTGTGAAGAGCTCCGCGCCTTTCATGTCGACATCGAAGATGGTGCCCGCCGGATAACCCGCCATGAAGTAGGGGTTGTAGCAATCAAGGCGCAGGGTGCGCCAGAACACGGCGCGCGAGCGCAGGCACTGCTCGTAGTGCACGGCGTGATCGGCGGTGATAATGGGGCGCGCGTCGAAGAGATGTTGCGCCGGAAAGAAGAACAGCGTGGCAACGATGTGGATGCCCGCCAGCATGAGGAGCCAGCGCACCCGGGTTTCCTCGTCGACACGGCCGGCGGCAAGCGTGCGCGCGAGACACCATCCCGCCACAACCATTCCCGGAATCAGCGCGGCCGCTCGCACCCACAACGGGTACGGTGCAAACACCGAGTCGAGCGTGGCAATGCCGAGCATCGCGCACGCTGCCGTAAAAGACGCCGCGTATTGTCGTGAATCAGCGGATCGGATATCGTCTCGCTTTCCCACGGGACCACAGGAACCACGGAGTATAAACCAACGGCGCATCGCTGCGCGCCCGGGAACATCGTTGTGATTTCTCTGCCACCACTGCGCGTTTTGCTCGCCTACATCGGCTGCTGCCTGGTGTGGGGCTCAACATGGATGATGATCAAGATCGGGCTGCGCGGCGCTCCGCCGCTCACAAGCATCGCCGTGCGCATGACCATCGCGTCGCTGATCGTGGCCGTGCTCCTGCGCATCCTGCGGCTTTCTCTCCCGCGGGAAAGACATTTCCTGTGGCTGGGCGTGTTCCTCGGGTTCTTCCAGGTCATCCTCCCCTATGTGTTCGTCTATTATGGAGAGCAACGCATTCCGTCGGGCCTGGCGGCGGTGCTCTACTCCACGTTTCCACTCCTCACCGCGCTGCTCGCTTATTTCTGGCTCCACAACCCGCTCACCGTGCGCAAGCTGGCCGGCGTGGCAACGGGCATCATCGGCGTCGCCGTCATTTTTTCCGACAACCTCCGGCTCGGCCACCACGAAGCGGCGGGCACACTCATGGTGATGGGCAGCGTCTCGGCGTCCGTCGTGGGATCGGTGGGCACCAAGAAATGGAGCCACGGCTATCATCCCATCGCACTGCTTCTGGTGCCCTTCGTCACGGCGGCGGTGGTGACCGCCATCATGGCCCTGTGCCTCGAGTCTCCGCTCCAGCTTCACTACAGCGGCGTCACCTGGGCAACGATCGTGTACCTGGCCGCGGCCGGATCGGTGTCCGCCTTCGCGATGTTCTTCTACGTGATGCACCACCTCGACGTCACCGTGGTGTCGTACCAGACATTCATCATTCCGATCATCGCCATGCTGCTCGGCGCCGCATTCCTGGGCGAGAGCATTTCCGGCCGTGTGGCGTTGGGAGCCGCATTGATCCTGTCTGGCATCTCCCTCGCCACGTTTGTGCGCACGCGACGGCAGGCACCATGACCGACGCGCTCTTTGACGCCGGCGTTTTGCTGTCTAACTCCCGGCGCGTCGTGGTGGCCACCGGCGCCGGCATGTCGAAGGAAAGCGGCATTGCCACTTTCCGCGACGCGCAAACCGGTCTGTGGGCGCGCTACGATCCGCAGGAGCTCGCCACGCGCCGCGGCTTCGCGCTCAATCCCGCGCTGGTGTGGACGTGGTACGCGGAGCGCCGCGCCCTCATCGAGCGCGCCGAGCCTCACGACGGGCATCGCGCGCTGGCCGCGCTGGAAACGTATTTCGACTCGTTCGTGATTCTCACGCAGAACATCGACGGGCTGCACGCGGCCGCGGGCTCCACGGACATCGTGGAGTTGCACGGCAACATCCGCCGCGCCAAATGTTTCGACGCCAATCATCCGGCGCGCGAGCCGTACGCATCCGGCGAGACGCCTCCCCGCTGTCATTGCGGATCCCTGCTGCGCCCCGATGTGGTGTGGTTCGGCGAAATGCTCGACCCCGCGCATCTCGACCGCGCGGCGGAGCTGATCAA
>DATEHD010000057.1:0-2415 GCA_035279765.1 Candidatus Krumholzibacteriia bacterium
ACGCTCCCGTGAAGATGCGGTACTTGAGAGAATCGCTTTTCACGACGCTCATGCCCTCGCCGGGAGGATCGAAGTAGTAGGGCATCTCGATCTGCGTGGTGCCCCATTTCAGTTTGAACTGGCACAGTCCCGGGTTGTCGCCGGCGGTGCGCCCGAAATCGTACACGCGATCGCCTGCCAGCACCGCGTCCTCGATGGTCTTCCAGAAGAGCGGATACAGCGCCTGCAGATCGCGTCGCGTTTCGTCGACGCCTTCGTACTTCGCGTACGTGACGCCCTGGTAGCGCAGCATCAACAGCGCCGCGACAGCGGCGCCACTGTGTTCGGCCACGTAAAGCATCGCGGTTGCGCCCTGTCCCGGCCGCTCGAGGATGGCAGCGAATAGCTTCTTCGGCTGGGGTGGTATGCCGTGGCGCAACCGGTTCTTGACGTAGAGCGTGTAGAACGCGTCGAGATCGCGCGCGTCACCGAGGCGCGCCGTCACGCCCAGCTTGACGGCTTTGGAGATCGTCTGGCGCACGCCGGTGCGCGAGAACGTCATGCGCACTTTCTCCGGATCGTCCGAGAGCGGAATGAGAAAATTGTAGAAGTGGCCGCTCTTCCCGTAGCCCGCTGCTTCCGCCTCGCTGCCATCGCGCAGCGCGGGCAGTCCGCGCATCTCGTGGAACGCCGCCCGGCGCTCGGACCGGATGGCGCGCGCTCGCTCGAGCAGCGCGGCTGCCGTGCCCGCGTCATCCGCGAGCGGGAAACCCATGTCGGAAAAAGGAAGCGTGGAGATGCGCCGGCCGGTGATCGCGCTCTCGACCGCCGCCATCGGCATCACGCCGGCGACGCGGCCGTCGCTTTCATGCAGCAGGCACAGCGAAGGATAGCGGCCGGTTTCGCACACGATGCGAATCCACCCGGCCGTGTGATAGACGGTGGCACGCGGGTGGGACGCCACATAGGCGTCCCACCGCGCGTCTTTCCACGGATCGACAATGACAATGGACACGTTCTTTACGCGTAGTACTCCTGGCCCAGGTGCGTGATGAGCTCTTCACCCATCACATGGCGGAGGTTGTTCTTGAGCTTCATGAGCTGGATGAACAGATCGTGCTCGGGATACAGACCCGGCGCCGTCTGCGGGCTCTTGAAGTAGAACGACAGCCACTCCTGGATGCCCGACATGCCCGCGCGCTCCGCGAAATCGAGGAACAGGGCGAGGTCGAGCACGAGCGGCGCCGCCAGGATGGAGTCACGGCACAGGAAATCGACCTTGATCTGCATCGGATAACCGAGCCATCCGAAGATGTCGATGTTGTCCCAGCCCTCCTTGTTGTCGCCGCGCGGCGGATAATAATTGATGCGCACCTTGTGGTACATGTTTCCGTACAGCACAGGGTTCTTGTCCGGCTGCAGGATGTGCTCGAGCACGCCGAGCTTGCTCACTTCCTTGGTCTTGAACGACTCGGGATCGTCGAGCACTTCGCCGTCGCGGTTGCCCAGGATGTTCGTCGAGTACCAGCCGGCGACGCCGAGCATGCGGCTCTTGAACATCGGGGCCAGCACGGTCTTGAGCATGGTCTGGCCCGTCTTGAAGTCCTTCCCGCAGATGGGAACCTTCATTTCCTTCGCGAGCTCGATCATGGCCGGGATGTCGACGGTCAGGTTGGGCGCGCCGTTCGCGAACGGGACCCGCTCCTTGAGCGCCGCATACGCGTACACCATGCTGGGCGCGATGTCCGGATCGTTGGCCTTGAGGCCGGCCTCGAAGGCCTTGATCGACTCGTGCACGGGTTTCTGCTCGAGATAGATCTCGGTCGAGCCGCACCACACCATCACCATGCGGTCGAGCTTCTTCTCACTCTTGAAGCGGCGGATGTCCTCGCGCAGCTGGTCGGCGAGCTCCATCCAGTTGGCGCCCTTCTTCACGTTGGGGCCGTCGAGCTTCTTCACGTACTTCGTGCTGAACACGGCCGGCATCGGCTTGATGGGTTCCAGGCGATGGCGAATCTGGTCGAGGAGCTTCTCC
Organism: Candidatus Krumholzibacteriia bacterium; assembly: GCA_035279765.1. GTDB lineage: Bacteria > Krumholzibacteriota > Krumholzibacteriia > WVZY01 > JAKEHA01 > JAKEHA01. The sequence goes on from DATEHD010000057.1 coordinate 2,015, forward strand.
TCGAGCACGCCCGCTTTCTTGGCCGCTTCGTAGGCGTTGTCCGCGATCGGATCCCAGCCGGCAAATTCGAGCTGCGAGAGCTCGGCCAGGGGGACGAAATCCTTGAGGTGCGGGACACGGTCGTCCGTGCGCTTGCCCAGCCGGATGGTTCCCATCTGGGTGAGCGAGCCGATGGGCTGCGAGAGCCCCGCTTTGACTGCTTCGACGCCCGCTATAAAGGTGGTGGCCACCGCGCCCATACCGGGCAGCAGGATGCCGACCTTGCCGCCCGCGGCGCGAACTTTCTGGTTTTCCATTGTCGTTTCCTCCCGGTACGCGCGCGACAGCGCGCGGTCTTGGTTCCCAATCGACCTCCAAACTACCCTCCCGAGACTCATAATTGTAGTTTATTATTCTTATTG
>DATEHD010000058.1:0-5887 GCA_035279765.1 Candidatus Krumholzibacteriia bacterium
GTTGGTGGCCGTCATGGCTTTTCGATGCAGCCAAAGATGGTGCACCATCAGCGCATTGGCGCGCTGGCCGAGATCGGGCATCACGTCGCGCAGCACGTGACGGTTGGCAGTGGCGACCGTGAACCACTTCTTGGCGCGCGGATTGTCGAGCAGCTCGGTGTTGAGCAGCTGCCGGTATCTCAAATCAACACGACCGTCGCGATAGACGTGCTCGAGCGCGCCCGCGAGCTCAATCAGCCAGATCTGGTACTGCATGAGCTCTTCCGCCACGCTGCTTCCGGTTTGGTGCATGACGCGGTCGAAGTAGTGCTTCTTCTGCGCCTTGACCATGTAGTCGTGATTCTTGCGCCATCCGAACATGATGACGACGAAGGAAAGCAGGGAGAAGACAAGCGGCAGCGTGGCGAGCACGTCGTGCGAGGTCAATGACGCGATCGGGGGAAAGTGCATTTGAATCGAGGTCCTAGAGCGTTCGGGACGCTTGTCCGCGCATCGATCCCAGCTTGTGCACGAGCGAAAAATAGAAATCCTTCCACAGGCCCGGGCGATTGCGAATTGACCAGGGCACCAGCATCGCGTAACAGGCGAACTTGTCCATCCAGGGAACATCCGCGGTCCTCACAACCCGGGCATAACCGCGCAGCATCTTGACGTGGGGGATGTCCGGTTTTCCCGCGCGCGCGGGGTTGAACCACGCCGAGCGCGTCTGTTCGCTCTTGTACGCCTTCGTAGAACGCTTCTTGTGCTCGCGGTGAAGGAAGAGGATCTCCGGCACTTCGTGGAACTTGCCCATGAGCGCAATCTGTGCGAGCAGAACGCGATCACAACCGGCGTAATCTCCCAGAAGGGAGGTCTTGCGCAACGCGTCCGTTCGCACCACCCCAAACACGGACTCGCAGCGGTGATGCGGGTTGGCAAGCGCACGGAAGCGCACGTTGGGCCGCGGCGAATCCCAGCGGAGATGGGGGACATCGACAGTCTTGCGCACGCCGTCGTCGTCGATGTCGATGAGCCGGGTGCACGCCAGCACGACGCCGGGTTCGCGATCGAGCACCTCGACGCAGCGCTCGATGTACGTGGGTTCATGCATGTCGTCGTGCGCGGCCCATTTGAAATACTCGCCGCGGGCCAGCTCGACGACGTAGTTGAAGTTCCACATGGCGCCGCGGTTCTTCTCGCTCCGGAAGTAGCGGATGCGCGGGTCGCGCGCGGCGCGGTCGCGGCAGATGGCCTCGGTGCCGTCGGTGGACGCATTGTCGGAAATGATGAGCTCGAAATCCCGATACGTCTGCGCCAGCAGGGTATCGATGGCGGCGGCCAGGAAGGCGTCGCCATTGTAGACGGGAAGCCCGATGGACACCCGCGGCGCGGACGGGTCGCGCGGCGACAGCGGTTGAGTATGGACGGTGGAGCTCATTTGGAATGGTGGTATGCGACCGAGAATGCACCGGAGCGCGTGCCCGGTGCAAGCGCTACTGGAGCCCGTCCGGGCAATCCGGTGTACAAGGTTAGTTTACGTGACCGCCGCGGGGCGCCGGAAGCCTCCGGGCAAAGGTTCGACGCGGCGGAAAAATATGATAATCTGCTCGTTCTGGTTGCTCGTGCAACGTCTACACGGAGGTCCGACAGTGTTCCGCACACGCATGGCGTCCCTGGCCGGTTTCGCCCTTCTGCTGGTTTCCAGCGCGTCGTTCGCGCAGGACGACACCAATCCGGTCCCCAATCTCCGGAGCGATCTCGCGGTGTATCACCGTCCCATCCGAACCAAGTCGACGGAAGCGCAGAAGTGGTTCGACCAGGGACTCATCCTCTACTACGGCTTCAACCACGACGCCGCCATTGCCTGCTTCAAGAAGGTGGCGGAGCTCGACCCGGCCTGCGCGATGGCGTGGTGGGGGCAGGCGATTTCGGCAGGGCCGAACATCAATAATCCGCACATGGACGACGCCGCGGCCAAGAATGCGTACGACGCCGCACAGAAAGCCAAGGCACTCTCGGGCAATGCGTCGCCTGTCGAGCAGAAGCTGATCGACGCCATCGCGACGCGCTACACGTGGCCCGTGCAGGAAGACCGCAAGGCGCTCGACGTTGCGTACAGCGACGCCATGCGCAGCGTGTGGAAGAAATACCCGAAGGACAAGGATGTCGGCGCGTTGTTCGCCGACGCCTTGATGAATTTGCGCCCGTGGGACATGTGGTCGCCCGATGGCCAGCCGCGGCCTGAAGAACCCGAGACGCAGGCGACCATCGAGGCCGTGCTCAAGATGGATCCGAAGCATCCGATGGCGTGTCATGAGTACATCCACACCATGGAATTGTCACCCATGCCGGAAAAGGCGCTCGCGGCCGCCAACGTGCTGCGCACGCGCGTGCCCGGAGCGGGACATCTCGTGCACATGCCGGCGCACATCGACATGCGGCTCGGGCATTATAATGATGCCATTATCGCCAACCAGAAGGGCGTCGAGGTCGACAAGACATGGGCCTCCGAGGGTGGCTTCTACACCTTCTATCGCGCGCACAATTTTCATTTCCTGGCGTGGGCCGCGATGTTCGAGGGCCGCAAGCAGCTCGCGATCGACACCATCAAGGACTTCGAGCAGCAGATTCCCCTCGATCTCGTGCGCGCGTTCCCGGATTTCATCGACGCGTACATGGGCTCGCCCATCGAGGTCTACGTCCGCTTTGGGCTGTGGAACGACATTCTGACCCAGCCGCAGCCGCCCTCTGATCTGCAGGCGTGGACGGCCTTCTGGCGCTACGGGCGTACGGTGGCGTACGCGTCGCTGGACAGTCTCGACCAGGCGAACGCCGAGTTCGACAAATTCAAGACGGCGTGCGCGGCGGTTCCGGAGACGCGCCTTCTGGGCAACAACCCGTGCAGCACGGTTCTCGATATCGCGAAGGCCATGGCCGAAGGCGAGCTCGAGTACCGCCGCGGCAATTACGACCACGCCTTCGAGCTTCTGCGCGACGCGGTGAAGCAGGACCTGGCGCTGAAGTACGACGAGCCGTGGGGCTGGATGATGCCGGCGAGCCACGCGCTCGGTGCGCTGCTCCTCGATCACGGCCAGGGCGCCGAGGCGGAAGCGGTGTATCGCGCCGATCTCAAGCGCTATCCCAACAATGGCTGGTCGCTCAACGGCCTGGCGGAGAGTCTGCGCCAGCAGGGAAAAGACAAGGAAGCGACCGCTGTCGATGCGCAGTTTGTGAACGCGTGGAAGCGCGCCGACATCACCATCAAGAGCTCCTGTTATTGCCGGAAAGGCAGCTCGTAGCGTCTTGTCGCTTGCGCCCGGATTGCGGCTTGGCCCGTACGAAATCGTCTCGCCCCTCGGAGCCGGGGGCATGGGCGAGGTGTACCGTGCGCACGACTCGCGCCTGAAACGCGATGTCGCCGTCAAAGTGCTGCCCGCCGACGTGGCGGGAAATCCCGAGCGCCTGGGGCGCTTCCAGCGCGAATCGCACCTGCTGGCGTCGTTGAACCACCCCAACATTGCGGCGATCTACGGCGTCGAAGAGCAGGGCGGCACCACCGCCCTGGTCATGGAGCTTGTAGAGGGCGAATCGCTCGCCGACAAAATCGCGCGCGGTCCGCTTCCTGTGGACGATGCCATCGCGATCGCGCGCTCGGTGGCGGATGCGCTCGAGTACGCGCACGAGCGCGGCATCATTCACCGCGACTTGAAACCGGCCAACATCGTGGTTTCGCGCGAGGGTGTGGTGAAGGTGCTCGACTTCGGTCTCGCCAAGGCCATCACGGGCGAGCTTGCCGAATCCAGCGGCTCCGACGCCACGCACTCTCCTACGCTGACATCGCCGGCCACGCGCGCCGGCGTGATCCTGGGCACGGCGGCGTACATGGCGCCGGAACAGGCGCGCGGCAAAACGGTCGATCGCCGCGCCGACATCTGGGCCTTCGGCACGGTGCTCTTCGAAATGCTCACCCGGCGCCGCATGTTCGAGGGCGAAACCGTTTCGGACACGATCGCGGCGATTCTCACGCGCACGCCGGATTATTCCGCCCTGCCGTCAAACACACCCGCATCCGTGCGGCGCCTGCTCGAACGCTGTCTCGATCGCGATCCCAAACAGCGCCTGCGCGACATCGGTGAGGCGCGCATCATCTTGAGCGCTCCGGGTGGTGCGGAGAGCGCGAGCGCTGCTCCCATTGCAGCGCCCGAGCCGCGTCGTTCGATGTTGCCGTGGATCGTCGCCGGCGTTGCGGCGGTCGCGGCGTTCGTCGCCACCTTTGTTTCATCCCGTCATCATGCGGCCCCGGCGGAGCCGATCAAGTATCTCCAGCGCACCTACGCGACGCAGACCATTTTCCAGGCGCTCTACGGCCCCGACGGCGAGACCGTGATTTACAGCGCCGCGTCCGGCGGTACAACGCCGTACCTTTACTCGCTGCGCCCCGAATACACGGACCCGCTCAAGGTAAGCAACGAACCGCTGCAGCTGCTTTCCATCTCGTCGAAAGGTGAGCTCGCGGTCCTGACCAATCCGAAATGGATCGCACATCGCATGTTCACGGGAACCCTCGCGCGCATGCCGATTGGCGGCGGCGCACCGCGCGAAATCACCGAAAACATTACGCAAGCGTGTTGGCACCCGGCGGGCAACGAGCTCGCCATTTCGCACCTCGTCGACGCCGTGTGGCGGCTGGAGTATCCGCCCGGCAAGGTGCTGTACCAGACCGGCGCGTACTTGAGCGATCTGCGTTTTTCTCCCGACGGGAAGCACATCGCCTACTTCGAGCATCCCTTCAAGTTCGACGATCGCGGCGGCATCGCCATGGTCGACCTCGAGGGACACCGCAAGCTGCTCGCCGATGGCTACTGGGGAGAAGAGGGCATCGCGTGGTCGGCCGACAGCCGCACGGTGTACTACTCGGCCGGCACCGGCTACTCGGACTTCTCGATTTACGCGGCGCCCATCGATGGAACGGTCCGCATCGCCGCGCAGAGCGCGGGCGGACTTGTCATTCACGACGTGGCGGCCAACGGGAAATGGATTGCGACGCGCGACGATCTGACGCGCGTGATGGTCGCGCGCGGCCCGGGTGCGGCCGTCGAGCGCGACGTGTCGTGGCAGGATCTCTCGTTCCCGAACGATATTTCCGGTGACGGCCGCATGGTTCTCTTCACGGAATCGGGAACCATGTCCGGGAACAACTACCAGGCATGCATTCGCGGGACTGACGGTTCGCCCGTGATCGTGCTGGGAGAAGGCGCCGGCATCGATCTCACCGATGATGGAAAATGGGCCCTGGCCGGCATCAGCCCCAACCGCATTATCATGTACCCGACCGGGGCCGGCAAGACGATCGATCTTGCGACCCAGTCGCTCGCGCACGTCAGCGATGCACACTGGGTCGTCGACGGAAAGCAAGTCGTGTTGCTGGGCGGCGCGGAGGGAGAAGCGGAGAGTTGCTACCTTCTGGATGTCGACGGCAAGACCACGAAGCCGGTCGGCGAACCCGGCGTGCTGCAGATGTCACCCTCTCCTGACGGGAAGAAGATCCTGATGGTGGATGCGGATTTGAAACTCTGGATCGTGCCGACCGACGGTGCTTCCCAGCGTGTGGCGGTTCCCGACGGCACATCGCCGGAAGAAGGGTTCGCCGGGTGGGACCGCAGTGGAAATTCAATCACCTTGTTCGAGAGACTTCGCATTCCGTGCCAGCTTGAACAACTCGATCTGGCAACGGGGAAGAGAAGTCCCCTGTTTTCGATCACGCCGCCCAACCCGGCGGTTCTCTATATTGCGCAGGTGCTCGTCACGCCGGACCGTTCCGCGTACTCGTACGACGCCGTGACGTATCTTTCACGCCTGTACACGCTCGAAGGAGCACACTAGATACCCTATGCGTCGTCTCATCCTG
>DATEHD010000059.1:0-6378 GCA_035279765.1 Candidatus Krumholzibacteriia bacterium
TGCGGTCCGCCGCCATGGTGTCGATCTGCACGTGGAGCTGTTCGGTCATGGCGTTCAACGCGTCCGCCAGCTGCCCGATCTCATCCGAGCGCTGCACGTGGAGGCGTGGCGCCGCTTCGCCGGAGGCCACCGCACGCGCCGCGTCCGCCATATCAATGAGCGGCTGTGTGAAACTGCGCGCCACCAGCAATCCGAATACGAGCGCCGCCAGCACCGGCAACACCAGCGCCAGAGCGATGCCGTTGCGCACGTCGGCGCGACGCGCGTCGATCGCCTCGAGGGTGGCGGATGTGCGCACAAAGCCGGAGAGCGTCCCCTGCTTCATCACCGGAATGGCGACATACATCAACTGTGCCGAGAGCGTGCGGCTGAAGCGTGTCGAAGTGCCGATACCGTTGTTGGCGGCCGCCATGATCTCGGGCCGGTCCCGGTGGTTGTCCATGGTGGCGGGATTCTCGTGCGAATCCGCCAGCACGCGGCCATCCGCCGCAATCACCGTGTAGCGAATGCCTGTACGCTGGCCGAGCGCGCGGATGCGCTGCTCGAACGAGGAGTCGGGCGCCACATCCACATACGGCGCGGCGATGTCGCGCACAAGCACCGCGTCGCGCTGCAGCATGTCGCGGATGTCGTCGGTGACGCCGCGATCGGCATCGTGCACGAGCACCACGCCCACCACGATCGCGGTGGCGACAATGATGAACGCATAGCCTGCGTAGAGCTCCCAGAGGAAGCGTGAGCGAAGCAGCCGGTTCACATCAGTCCTTGAAGCGGTATCCAACCCCGCGAATGGTTTCGATCAGCTGGCGATGCTCGCCCAGCTTCTTGCGAATGGCGCGCACGTGCACGTCGATATTCCTGTCGATCACGATGGCCTCCTCGCCGATGACGCGCGTGAGCAGCTGGTCGCGCGTGAACACGCGTCCCGGATGCGAAGCGAGGAAATGCAGCAGACGGAACTCCGTCGCGGTGAGCACCAGCGAATCGCCGTCGACGCGCACATCGTGACGCTGCGGGTCAATGATCACGCCGTCGCGCACGATGCGATCCTTGCGCTCTTTCTCCGGCACGCTGCGGGCGCGGCGCAATACCGCCTTCACGCGCGCGACGAGCTCCTTGGGGCTGAACGGCTTGACCATGTAGTCGTCCGCGCCCATGCCGAGGCCGAGCACCACGTCGGATTCCTCGCCCTTGGCGGTGACCATGATGATGGGCACCGCCTGCGTCACCGGATCGGCCTTGAGCTTGCGGCACAGATCGAGGCCGTCGATCTCGGGCAGCATGAGGTCGAGGATCACCAGGTTGGGCACGTTGCGCTCGATCTTCGAGAGCCCGTCCTCCCCGCTCGTGCTGGTGGTCACGTCGAATCCCTCGCGCTTCAGGTTGTACGCGATGACTTCGAGGATGTCCTCTTCGTCTTCAATGACAACAATTTTGTCGGTTTTCACGGTATCTCTCGCTTTCTAGCCAAAGCGGCCCGTGACGTAATCCGAAGTTTCCGTGAGCTTCGGATTAGTGAAGATGTCCGCGGTCGGACCGTATTCAATCAGACGACCCAGGTACATGAATGCGGTGAAGTCGCTCACGCGCGCAGCCTGCTGCATGTTGTGCGTGACGATCACAATCGAGTACGAGCCCTTGAGCTCGTGCATGAGATCTTCGATCTTGCCGGTGGCAATGGGATCGAGGGCGGAGCACGGCTCGTCCATGAGCAGCACCTCGGGCTCGGCCGCAATGGCGCGCGCGATGCACAGTCGCTGCTGCTGTCCGCCCGAGAGACCGAGGGCGCTTTCGCTCAACCGGTCCTTCACTTCGTCCCACAGCGCCGCACCGCGCAGACTCCGTTCGCACACCTCGTCAAGCACGGCACGCTGGCGCACACCGTCGACGCGCAGCGAGTAGACCACATTCTCGTAGATGCTCATCGGGAACGGGTTCGACTTCTGGAACACCATTCCCATGCGCTTGCGCAGCTCGATCACGTCGACACTGCGGCCGTAAATGGAATCCCCGTTCAAGAGAATGTCGCCCTCGATGCGCACCTCGTCGAGCAGGTCATTGAGGCGGTTGATGGAGCGCAGGAGCGTCGACTTGCCGCAGCCCGAGGGCCCGATGATGGCCGTGATGCGGCCCTGCGGCATGCTCATCTCGATATCGTGCAGTGCCTGCTTGACGCCGTACCAGAAACGGAACTTCTGCACATCGAGAACCGATTTCTCGAGCGCGACCGCATCGTGGACGGCGGTGGTGACGGTCTCTCCGCGCGCAATCGCTTCCAGCCGGTTCATGGAGCCGGAGGGCGGCGGATTGTCGCCGGGTGGAGCGGAAAAGATCGAACGTTCTGCCACGGAATTCTCCCGGTTAAAACTCATTAGAAAGTACCACCCACGAACTTTCGCCGCAATCTCGTGCGCACGCGGATGGCGGCCACGTTGAGCAGCGCGATGATCGTGATCAGCAGCAGCGTGGTGGTGAAGACCATGGGCTTGGCCGCTTCGCTGTTCTGGCTCTGGAATCCGACGTCGTAGATGTGAAAACCGAGGTGCATGAAGCTGCGCTCGGGATGCACATACGGCGCGGTGCCGTCGATGGGCAGCGCCGGCGCCAGCTTGACGGCACCCACGAGCATGAGCGGAGCGACTTCGCCCGCACCGCGCGCAATGGCCAGGATGAAGCCCGTCATGATGCCGGGCATGGCGCGCGGCAGAACAATGCGGCGGATCGTCTGCCATTTGCTGGCGCCGCACGCATACGAGCCTTCGCGCATCGAGCGCGGCACCGCCGCCAGTGCTTCCTCGGTGGCCACCACGACCACCGGCAGCGTCAGCAACGCCAGCGTCAGCGACGCCCACACCAGCCCGCCTTTGCCGAAGGTCGGATTGGGCAGACTTTCGGCGAAGAACGCGCGGTCCATCGACGCGCCCACGATGTAGCAGAAGAAACCCAGCCCGAACACGCCGAACACGATGCTCGGCACGCCGGCCAGATTGTTGATGGCGATGCGCACCGCGCTCACCACGGCCCCGGCCTTGGCGTACTCGCGCAGGTAGAGCGCCGCCAGCACGCCGAACGGAACCACCGCAATCGACATTAGAAGCGTCATCACAATGGTGCCGACGATGGCCGGGAACACGCCGCCTTCGCTGTTGGCTTCGCGCGGCTCGCTGGTCAGGAATTCCTTCCAGCGTGAGGCGTACACGCCGATGCGCCCCGCCAGCGCGAGCTGGTTGGGCGGGTATGCGCGCACGATGTCGGCCACCGCGATCGTCGCCGTGTCACCTTTCGCGGTCGCCATCATCAATTGATAGCGCGCGTTCTCGGTATCGAGCGTCTTCATCTCGTCTTCGATGGCGGCCCGCTGCGTCTCCATGGCGCGCTGCTCGCCGTCGAAAATCGCACTCGCCCGCTTGTACTCGGGCGAATCCTTGCCGTGTTCACGCTCGACCTTGAGCACGTGCAGACGGCCGCGCTCCACGCCGGCGTTGAGTGCGCCGTACTCGTCACGCTGCAGATGGTAACGGCGGTTGAAACGAGTCAGCACGTCACCGTGAATCTTCTCGAACTCGGTCCACGCCGCTTCGGAGCCGGTGGCAATGGCCTTGCCGTCCACGCGAAACTCCGTCGGCACACCGTAAAAGCGCCCCCACGCGCGACGCTCCAGCACGAGCACCCATGCAGGCGCCGTCTCGTTGGATACGTCGGACTCGTTCACCCATTCAAAATGCGATCCGGTGCGCTCGAAGTTCCCGGTGCGCACGAGGCGGCGGCGAACGTCGCCGTGGTTCTCGTGGCGCGTCACCTCGCCCATCAGCGCCGTGCCGTTGGCCAGCTGCATACGCTTCACATCGCGCGGCCAGAACGTCGTGCTTCCCTGCCACAGGACCAGCGTGAGCAATCCCACCACCATCACGGCGCATACCGCCAGTGCACCGCCCATCAGCCACACCATGTTCTCGCCGTGAGCGAGCAGGGATGTGCCCGTGCTGACGCGGCCGAGCCTTCGCGGCGGACCCTGGGCGCGCAGTGGCATGCTCATATCTGCGCCGACCTTTTTCTGAAGCGGAGCCGGATCAGCTCGGCCACCGTGTTCACGACGAACGTCATGCCGAAGAGCATCAGCGCCGCGAAGAACAGGGTGCGATAGTGAGTGCTGTTGCGCACCGCCTCCGGAAGCTCGACCGCGATGTTCGCGGAGAGCGTGCGGAACCCGTTGAATGCGTTCATCTGGAGCACGGGCGTGTTGCCCGCCGCCATCAGCACGATCATGGTTTCACCCACAGCGCGGCCCAGCCCGATCATGATGGCGGAGAAAAGCCCGCTCATCGCCGTCGGCAGCACGATACGAACCGCCGTCTGCCAGGGCGTGGCGCCGGCGCCGAGCGACGCCGCGCGCAGATGCGAGGGCACCGCCGAGAGCGCGTCCTCGGCGATTGTATAAATGATGGGGATGATGGCGAAGCCCATCACAAAACCAACCACCAGCGCATTGCGCTGCACGTAGGTTCCGAAAAACCCGCCGCGCGGATCGGCATGCGCAAGCGTGAGCAGGCCGCCCACCGCCGCGGCGAGCGACAGCGTCACGAGACCTCCCACGGCAAATCGTCCCATATCCATCCACGCCAGCCGCGAGCGCGACGCCGTCATCGAAGCAGTGCGGAACCTCGTTCCCGTGCCGCGCGCAATCGCGAAGATCACCGCGACGCCGCACACAGGAATCAGCAGCAACAACCATCCGCCGAAGCCACTTCCGCGCTGGCCGTCGAGCCACGACATGATGTCGCCCGCAAAGAGCGTGCGTTCCGCCAGCGGTCCCAGCACGGCGGCGATCGCGATGGAAACCGGCAGCGTCAGGAATACGATCGGCAAACGAAAGCGCGAGAGCCGTCGCGTGGTGGCGGCGGGGATCAGCTGCCAGATGTACGCGCCCGTGAGCAGTGTCAGCGGCACGACCAGAAATCCGATCATCACCGACGCCACGTGTCCCTGCACGAAGGGCGCAAACACGAGCGCGGCGAGAAAACCAAGCACGACGCTGGGCAGACTGGCCATCGACTCGATGAGTGTCTTGAGGCGCGGGCGAGCGGCGGGTGAAACAAACTCGCTGGTGAAGATCGCGGCCAGGAGTGCCAGCGGCACACCGAAGAGCATCGCGTAGAACGTCGCTTTCAAGGTGCCGAACACAAGCGGCCACATGCCCAGCTTGGCTTCAAAATCATCCGTGCCGGCCGACGACTGCCACACGTGCGTGGGCTTCGCGTATCCCTCGTACCAGACCGGACGGAACAGCGCGCGCAGCGTCACCTCGGGATGACCCGGCTCCATATTGAAGTGCTGCAACGACGAGCCCGCCGCGACCAGGAGCCCGTCCGTCTTGGGCGCGAACGCGAGCGCATCAATCGCCGCGCTTCCCTGGACGGTGGTGTCGATCACACGCTTGCCGCTGGTGGCCTGGAACATGCGCACGTGTCCGTCGGTGTAGCCCGCGACAAACAAGCGCTCGCGCGGCGACGCAGCAATCGTGGTGACCGCGCCACCATGCCCGCGGAACACGCGCGGATTGACGAGCTGCTTCCCACCGTTGGAGTCCGCGGTGAACCACGACGTGACGTTGCCGTTCTGATCGCCGACAAGCACGGTGTTACGACCGATCAGCGTTACGGCAGCCGTGACCGGAGCTCCCTTGCCCACGTTGCCGCTCGCGATCACCTTGAGCTCGGGTGTCGTTGCGTCGAAGATGCTGGTGCTGCCCGATGCGGCGATCACCCAGGCCGATGCGCCCTCGTTGGCAACGAGCACGCGGGCGCCGTTGCCCGCATCGGGCACTGCCGTGGCATGACGCTTGACACTCGTGCTGGTTTCCCCGGTGAACTCGTTCTCTTCGCGCATGACGCGATCGATCACCAGTGAATCACCCGCGATCACGGCCACCGTGAAGCCCTTGTCGTCCGCCATGTGATCGATGGCACCCGGAACGGCTGCGGCGCCGGCGGCGGCGGGAACCGTTCCCGCCACGACGAGCTTCGCCTGCTGGCGGCGCAGCGAGCCCTCCGCCGTGCGTTCGATCACCGCGCTGCCGGCCGTGGCGCATTCGCCCGCGCGCGACAGCGACACACCGGACGCCAGCGCGTCTTCCTGCGGATAATCGGTCTGCCACGAGATGCGATAGAGCTGAATGGAGCCGTCGCGACGCGCAATCGCAAGCGAGCTGGCTTCCACATCGAGTGACGCCGCGGCGATCGAATCGGCGCCCACCAGCGCCTGCGCGGAGAGCGCGTCGCCGTTGTCGAGACGGAAGGTTCGGAATTCTCCGTCGTGGCCGAATGACCATCCGCACACGCGATACTCATCCACGCCCGTGTAGAACGGGGCCACTGTCTG
>DATEHD010000060.1:0-3145 GCA_035279765.1 Candidatus Krumholzibacteriia bacterium
CGTAGTGAATCGTCGTCGACGGGTTGAACGGATTGGGAACATTTGCGTCCAGCCGGTTCGCGAAAGACGGGTGGTTGCCAACCGCCGTCACGGACGCGAACGGCTTCAGATCCAGGACGACCGTCTGGCTCTGGTTGCCGCATGGATCAATCCACGAGACGGTCAGGTTCACCTGGAACGGACCGCCCGGCCAATTGGTAAGGTCGAGCGTGTACACGTCGGTATTGAACGACGACGCGCCCGCGGCGAGATCCGGGTAACCGGCGTTCGGATCCGGGATGTTGAGCCAGGCCGGACCGCCCGACATGGAAGCGACAACGTTGTTGGCGACTCCGGACCCCGTATTGGCAATCTTCACCTTGAGATCCCACGACGTCGACGTCTGCGACACCGTGAGTGTGTCGGTGTCGTCTATGGTGGTGGGGGGCGCCAGTGTCCACCCTTCATCACTGAAGAGCTGAAGTGTGAGCGAGATGTTGTGATTGGGACCCGTGTAGGCGGGTTCCATGATCTGGTCGGGCGACACCGCTTTCGAGAAGTGCGAGACCGACGAGCCGCTCTCGTAGGGATTGGGCGCGTACATGCGAATGTGCCCGCCCTTCAGGCCGCCTACCACCGGAATCGTGGGCAGGAACGCGTCGACATTGGCGCCAATCCAGCGCAGGTTGGGATCACCGATGTTGGCGGCCTGGCGCTGCGCATCGGTCATGGCCGGGTACGAAGACGGCGATCCGCCGGACAGGTCGAGTTTGACCATGTACTGGTCATTGAAGCCGTTGAACTTGACGCCGGCCGAACTCACGAAGGTCTGGAAGCCGAGACCGTGGCCGATTTCGTGCGCAACGACGCTGATGAAATCGGTGTCGCCGCCGGTCGGCGAACGGTCGTAGCCGAGGTACCATTTGTGGCCGTTGAGACACGACGCCTGTCCGTTCAGGTTGCTGTTGAACGTGGCACTGATGTCCGGAACGCTGGGATCGAGATCGCTCCCGAATTTCGAGTTCGCGAGGGCCTTGCAGTACCACGTGGCCGGCAGCGGCGCGCCCGTAAAGTCGCGATACACACCCACCGTTCCGGCAGAGCCGAGGACGGCGGACGTCGCCGTGCATGTCTGCGGGTCCATTCGGGCGCGCACCAGAATGGTGACATTGCTCTGCAAGCACGCGGCCCACAGATTCGCGGCGTACGTGAACGCGTTCAGCCGCTGCGCTCCCAACGTCGTTCCCGGATTTCCGCCCACCGGTGCCACCGGCGTCGGATCATTGAAGCCCTCGCCCGCACCGTCCGCGTTCTGAATAACAACAATGGCAGCCAACGTATTGCCCGCGATCATGAGCACAACCGACGCGAGGGAAAGAACTCGGAGGAAGTTGCGCATGCTAGTTCCCCTTTCCCGTGACTTCCGCGGCGGGCACGCACGACGACGTGACGTTTCCCTGCGCGTCGATGCTCATCGTCATCGCATTCTGGAAGCGACCCTGCAGATTCACCCGGTAGCCGCCGCCCTTGATCGGCACCTTTTCTTCGACAAGTCCATCCGAGGACTGGCTCACCGCGCTGCCAAGCACGGTCCGGATGTCTGCCGCCTGCGCGGCATAGTCGGATTCCGCCTTCGGATCCAGGATCAGAATCTGGCCCGCGGCGAAGCGGGGCATGTCGGTGTTGTAGTGGGCGGATGGCGTCGCAACGGGTGCGCTGTTGATGTGATCACCGCCGGCGACTGCCGCCAGCGCCAGCAGCGCGGCGAGGAGGGCGAGGTGCATGGGCTTCATGAGGTTTCCTCCCTGTTCGCCAGTTCGATATCTGGCGAGATCAGCTGGTTTGAGACATTGCGGAGACGGGGCGCTTATAGTGTAATCGAAATACCCGTCCTCTATGGCCCGTACTGCAAACAAAGTTACTGTCGGCAAGCGCACGCTCGAGCTGTCCAACCTGAACAAGGTGCTGTGGCCCGAGGATGGCGTTACCAAGGCCGAGCTCATTCAATATTACCTGGCCATCGCCCCCACCATCCTGAACCACATTCGCGGACGGCCGTTGTCCCTGGTTCGCTTCCCCGACGGCATCCACGGCGAAAAGTTCTTCCAGAAGAATCTTCCCAACTGGGTGCCCGACTGGCTGGCGACGGCGGACATCGGCGACGAAAAGAAGATGATCAAGTATGTCGTCGCCACCGAGGACGCGTCCCTGGTGTGGCTCGCCAACATGGCGTGCATCGAGCTGCACCAGATGCACTGCCGCGCCGCGCACCGGGGCAACCCCGACTATTTCGTGTTCGACGTCGATCCGCCCGACGGCACGCCGTGGGACGTGATTGTCGAGCACGGCTACCTGCTCAAGGACGAGATCGAGAAATTCGGCTATCACACCTTCGTCAAGACGACGGGGCGCAAGGGACTGCATATCGTCGCACCCATCGAACCCCAGTGGGATTTCGACACCGTGTTCGAGGCGACGGGTTTGATTGCGAAGCCGTTCGTTGCCGCGCACGCCAAAACGTGCACGCTCAAGATTCCGAAGGGGCAGCGCGACAACAAGATCCTGATCGACATCTTCCGCAATCGTCCGTCGCAGACGATCGTGTCGGCGTACAGCGTGCGCGGGCTTGAAGGTGCCACGGTGTCGATGCCGCTCACCTGGGAGCAGCTCGGCAAAGTCAGCGGCATCCACGATTTCACGCTGCGCAACGTGCCGGAGCTGGTGAAGGAACAGGGTGATGCGTGGGAGGGACTCGAGGCCTATGCTGTCGAGCTGCACACGCACCGGTCCTCGCGCGCGGCCCCAAAGAAACTCCCGGTGTCGCGAAAGAGAAAAACTGCTGAACAGCTGGACACTTATACCAAGAAGCGCGAGTTTTCGAAGACTCCCGAACCCGCTGGTGGCGCTGTGGAAGACACGCGCAACCGTTTCGTCGTGCACAGACATCATGCATCGCGGCTTCATTACGACCTTCGCCTGGAAGAGAACGGCGTGCTGAAATCCTACGCCGTACCGAAAGGCCTGCCTCCGCGTCCCGGCATCAAGCGGCTCGCCGTGCAGACCGAGGACCACCCCATCGAGTATCTGAATTTTGAAGGCAGCATCCCGAAGGGCGAATACGGCGGCGGCGACATGTGGGTGTACGCGAGCGGCCGCTACGAAATCA
>DATEHD010000061.1:0-4455 GCA_035279765.1 Candidatus Krumholzibacteriia bacterium
GCAGCAATCGACTTCACTCTTAAAATAGGGGGGGGTAACGAAGAGGAGAGCGAGGGGTTTGGGGTCGGTCCGCGAGGGAATCCGCAGGCCGCTACAGTTGTGCATTCACCGGCCGAGGATCTGACCGAGCGGACGAGCCCCGGACCCCGAGCAAGAGAGATGCTAGTTGTGGTTGTTGTCGAGAATCTGGCGATCCATCTCGTCCAGGTTGTCCTGGTCCTGGAGCGGTCGTGACGAGGCCGAGCCGTGGCGATCGCAGGGGCGCGTCGGCTCCGAGCCTTCGATGAACACCTCGCGGCGGATTTTGGGACACGCATCCGTCGCCAAGAGACCCGACTTCTCGCAGATCACGCGGTGCACGATGCCTTCCGGCTCGGGGAATTCGGCGGCGTGCTTGTTGCGATATGCCGTCTTCATCACCGCCGTCCACGTGGGCAACGACACGAACGCGCCCGTCATCTTCTTGCCCATCGTCTTCTTCTCGTCGAAGCCCGCCCACACTCCCACCGAGAGATCCTGCGTGAAGCCGACGAACCACGCGTCCGTGCACTCGTCCGTCGTTCCCGTCTTGCCGCCGGCGGGCTCGTTGAAGCCGAAGGCACGCGCGCGGCGGCCGAAGCCTTCGTTCATCACACTCTCCATGAGACTCGTGATCATGTAGTTTGCCTTCGGGTCGATCACTTCTTCGCGGAAGATCTTGTTGTCCTCGAGAACGCGACCCTCGCGGTCGACAACCTTCTCGATGAGCAACGGCTCACCGCGCATGCCGCCCGCGGCAATGGTGGCGTAGGCATTGGTGAGCTCCCACAGATTCACTTCGGACACACCAAGCGCAAGCGAATACACGTTCTCGAGATTGCTCTTGATGCCCAGCCGGTGCGCCACGTTGATCGCCTCCGCCGGACCCATCGCCATCAAAAGACGGATGGCCGCGATGTTTATCGACATGTTGAGCGCGTGCCGCACAGTCACTTCGCCTTCGAAGGTTTCCGAATAGTTCTGCGGCTTCCATACGTCGCCGTGCGGAAGATCGAGCACGATGGGCGCATCCAGCAGAATGTCCGACGGCGTGTAGCCGTTCTCGATCGCGGCCAGGTAGATGAACGGCTTGAAGCAGCTGCCGGGTTGGCGCTGGGCCTGCATGGCGCGGTCGAACTTGCTGTGCTTGAAGCTGCGACCGCCCACCAGCGCGCGCACCAGCCCCGTCTTCACGTCGATGGCGAGCACGGCGCCCTCGAGGTACTTGGGCGGCCCCGGATCCTGGTCCGTGGCCAGCGCCTTTTCATACCTGGCACGCGTGTCCTTGAAGCCCTGCATTTTCTCGATCCACGACAGGTGCGACTCCATGCTGTCCTCGGCCGCGTGCTGCAGCATGGGGTCGAGCCCCGTGTAGACCTTGAGGCCGTCCTTGTAGATGCGGTCGGCGCCGTACTTGTCCTCCAGGTACTGCCGGACTTCTTCCAGGAAGTACGCCGCGAACTCCGTCTGCCCGACGCGCCCCGGCTTCACTTCCACCTTGGTCGCATTCAGCGAATCGGCCTGTGCGCGCGTCAGCTTGTGGGTGTCCACCATCGCGGCGATCACCGTCGAGCGGCGCTTGAGCGCCTTGTCGAGGTGGTTGATGGGGGAGTAGTCGCGCGGATTCTTGGGGAGGCCGGCGAGCAGCGTCGCTTCGCCGAGCGTGAGATCCTTGGCGTGCTTTCCGAAGAATACCTGCGCCGCCGCCTCGATCCCGTGCGCGCCGTTGCCGAAATAGATCTGGTTCAAATACATCTGCAGAATTTCGTCCTTGGAGTACGCGCGCTCGATGCGCATGGCGAGCAGCGCCTCCTTGACCTTGCGCGTCATGGTGTTCTCGAACATGTCGAAGAGATTGCGCGCGAGCTGCTGGGTGATGGTGCTGCCGCCCTGCACGCGGCGGCCGTGGCGCGCGTTCGAGAGCACGGCGCGCGCGATGCCCATCATGTCGACGCCCCAGTGCTGGTAGAACTTGCGGTCCTCGACGGAAACGAACGCGGCGGGGACGTAGGGCGGAAGGTCCTTGAGGGCAACCAGGGCGCGATCCTCGATGAAGAATTCGCCCACCACGCTGGAGTCGGCGCCGAAGACCTGCGTCTTGAGCGTCGGCTCGATCATCTCGAGCCGCGCCGTGCTGGGAAGGTCGGCGGAGAAATAGCGGTACGCGCCGAACATGGCGCCCGCCGCGAGCACGAGCAGTCCGGCGATCAGCTGCCGCGAGGAAAAACGTCGTTCTCCGGGTTTGCGGACCACGCGATATTCCTGCGGCGCGTTCGCCTGCGGCGCGTTCGCCTGCGGCCGTCGCTCCTGCGGCGGCACGTCGTGGGGTTCTCGAGTGTCGTTCGTCATACGTCGAGAGCGGTCTGCCGGTGCCCGCAAGGCGCGTGCCCGGTACGGCCAACATAACACGCGCTTGCGTTTCCCGGCCATGCTTTACGCCGCCGCGAGCGGGCTGCTATGATGGTGCCTGCCAACATTTTGTCCATTCCAACCGTCACGAGGCACGCATCGCCATGACCCGAAAGCACGACGTCCCGACGCGCGGCGTCGAAGAACAGATGACCATCATCCGGCAGGGTGTGGTCGAAATCATCCCTGAAGAGGACTTGAAGCGAAAGCTCGAGCGCTCGCTCCGGGAGAACCAGCCGCTCATCATCAAGCAGGGTTTCGATCCGACGGCGCCGGACATTCACCTCGGGCACACCGTGGGGCTTCGCAAACTGCGACAGTTCCAGGATCTCGGGCACACGGTGGTGTTCCTCATCGGGGATTTCACAGGCATGATCGGGGACCCGAGTGGCCGGAGCGAGACGCGCAAGCAGCTCACCCACGACGTCCTCATCGCCAATGCCAAGACATACACCGAACAGGCGTTCAAGATCCTCGATCCCAAGCGCACCGTGGTCGACTACAACAGCCGCTGGCTGGCGCGGATGGAGTTTGCCGACGTGCTGCGCCTGACCGCCACGCAGACGGTGGCACAGATGCTCGAGCGCGACGACTTCGAGAAACGTTACGAATCCGGCCGTCCCATCAGTCTCCTCGAGTTCGTGTATCCGCTGGCGCAGGGCTACGATTCGGTGGCACTCCACGCCGACGTCGAGATCGGCGCGACGGAACAGAAATTCAACCTGCTCATGGCGCGCGAGATTCAGCGCGCGTACGGCCAGGAGCCCGAGGTGATTCTCACGCTGCCCATCCTGGAAGGGATCGACGGTGTCGAGAAGATGAGCAAATCACTGGGGAACTACATCGGAATCACGGAGGCGCCGGAAGAGATCTACGGCAAGACCATGCGCATTCCCGACGCGCTGATCGTGAAGTACTACGAATTGGTGAGCACGTACGGTCCCGCCCAGCTCGACGACGTGCGCCGGCGTCTCGCCGATCCGTCCACCAACCCATCGCACTTGAAGCGCGAGCTGGCGCGCAACCTGGTCATGCAGTACCACGACACCGACGCGGCGCTGGCGGCCGAGGCGCATTTCAACCGCCTCTTCGTCGAACACCAACGGCCGCGTGAAACGCGGCAGATTGAGTTCGAAGCACCCGAAGGTGGATTCTGGGTTATCAAAGTGCTCACCGAGGCGGGTCTGTGTGAAAGCTCCTCTGCGGCACGTCGTATGATCACCCAGGGAGCAGTTCGCATCGACGGCGACAAGCTCACCGACGAGAACCTCAAGCTCTCTCCGCGCCAGGAGCCTTATGCCGTCCAGGTGGGCAAGCGCGGCTTCGCCGACATTGTGATCCGCTAGGCCGTAGCAGACGCCCGTACACCGCCGTTCGAGCCCCGGGAATGCTGCAAATCCCGCTTCCTGCGAGGCTTGACGCTGAGAGAGGCATCCGCGTATACTCCGCGTCTTCAAGGCGCCGTGCGCGCGCGGTTGACGCAGGGCTTCCGCATGGTGACACCAGCGCCAATCCGTCTGTAAAGGAGACGCAAATGACTTTCGATCGCACCGTCGTCGGCGACGTGACCGTGTTGGCCCCCAAGAAGAACCTGGTGGGCAAGGAAGAAACCCAGGAGCTTCTGGCCGCCATCGACGAAGTGGCTGCGAAGGGGACTCCCAAGGTCGTCGTCGATCTGGGCAAGATTTCCTACGTGAACAGCGTCGGCCTCGGCTCGCTGGTGCGCGCGCGCACGACGTGCGTGAACCGCCAGGGCTGGTTCCGGCTGGCGCGCGTCGGTGACCGTATCAATGCGATCTTCCTGGTCACCAAGCTCGTACTCATCTTCGACACGTTCGAAACTGTCGACGAAGCCGTGAGTGCTCCCGCCAAGGGCGGCGCGCAGAGCGCGTAACACGCGCGCGCAGAGCAACGGTTGCGCTCCAGCGCAAACCCACAAAAAAACCCGCGGTCTTGCGACCGCGGGTTTTTTCATGCCTTGTTGGGAAGCGCGACTTGTCAGGCCACCTTGCGCTGCGACGCTTCCGC
>DATEHD010000062.1:0-17583 GCA_035279765.1 Candidatus Krumholzibacteriia bacterium
TGTAGCTGCCGTGGCGGAAGAGCGTCGTCGCGATCCACGGCACGAATGCAATGATGAGTGGAATCGCCGCGGCGGCGAGCACGGCGCGCGCATCGCGCCGCGTGCGCGCGGCCAGGGCCACCACCGGGAGGCACGCCAGGCCCCCGAGGAACAACATGCCGTCGAGACGCAGAATCTCGAACGGGCTCGCCACGAACCACTGCCTGGCCAGGAACATCACACCCTGGGTGTGGGCGTGGATGGGATTGACAGGACCGGAAAGATCACCCGCGCGCATGAGGAGCCCGGCTGCCACACCGGCCACGAGCGACGCTCCCGTGCGCAGACGCAGCGCACGGGTCATTCCCCACGATCCGCCGAACAACACCACCGTCGCCGCCAGCACCATGGCGTGCACCGCGACCCCCATGTGCACGAGCACGCCTCCGGCCGCGAGCAGCATCCAGCCCGTCCACGCCGGCGGCGAGGCCGCGAGCGCCAGCGCCGTCAGGGCCCAGCACCACAATGCCGCGAGCCCTTCCCCGTGCGCGGATGATGCCGCGAACCGAAACGGTGTGCCGTGGAACGAGAGCAGCACCAGGATCGCGGCGCACCACGAGGCCACGCGCGAATACAGAAAGGCGTCGTTGAAGCGCACGATGGCAATGGCCGCCACCGGAAACATCAATACGGCGAGCCATCGCCACGCCATCACCGCGGTCGCACCGGATAGCGCGCACACAAACGCGGTCACCGGATGCAGCGCGCCCTTGCGCGGGTCGGAGTGGACGGCGCCCGCGCCCGCGTCGCGCGGCATGGCGAGCACGCCGGCCGGAGACATGGAATCCATGCTGGCGATGCGGCGCAGATAGCCGATGTGGTCGAGGCTGTCGTCACCGATCGAGAGGCGCGGGGGCGTCAACGCGGCGAAGCCCGCGCACACAAGAATGACGATCAGGAGCGGGAGCGAAAATGCGCGCGCAGGCGGAGCGCTGACTTTTCCCGTCAGCGGCGCCACGGCCGCGATGCCGTACAGCGCCAGCATGAGCCACATGGTGGCCAGCGCGAAGACGTGAAAGGGCGCGTGCAGGATCGTGAAGGCCGCGCTCCAGAGCGCAAGCATGCAGAGCCAGAGGAGAAAGGAGTAAAGCGCGCGCAGCGACGCCGATTCGTTGGCGGCGCGACGACCGGGCACGTGGCGGTCGAGGAGCACCGCGGGGAGCACAAATACGAGGAGAAGGGCTGCGATGACGCGCAACGAGTCCGGCAGCGGCCCCGTGAATCCCGCCGCCAGCGCGCCGAACCCGATCAGTCCGGCGGTGCCAAGCGCGCCGGGGCGCCGCCTCACGCGAAGCGCTTCTTCACCAGGAAGAACAGATTGTGAAAGCCGTCCCGCCACTTCTGCAACTTCACTTCACCGATCCGCGGGTGGTAATTGATGTGATACTCGCCGAACTTGACGCCCCGGGCACGGATCGCCTCGATCTTGATCTCCTCGGAGAATGCCATGCCGTCCGAGGTGAGCGTGAGCTTTTTATAGAGCGGCGAGCGGTAGATCCACATGCCCGATTGTGAATCGCGCACCGGCTTGCCATACAGGACGGCCATGCCCAGGGTGAGCACTCCGTTGCCGACCTTGTTGGAGAAGTTCATTGCGCGCGGATTCTGGAGCGGAAAGCGCGAGGCGCTGATGAAATCGAGCCCGCGGTCGACAAGGTGGTCGACGATTTCCGGAATCTGCTCGGCCGGATAGGTACCGTCACCGTCGAGCGTCACCGTGATGTCGCCGGTGACGGCCGGGAGTCCCGCCTGGTACGCCGCGCCGTAGCCCTTGCGCTTTTCGAACACCACGCGCGCTCCCAGTGACTTGGCCACCTCGGACGTGCGGTCGGTGCTGTTGTTGTCGACCACGACGATTTCATCGACACACGACGGCAGCATGCCGATGGTGTGACGGATTCCGTGCTCCTCGTTGTAGCATGGGATCACAACGCTGATCTTCAACCCTCGATGCATGTCACTCCCCGCGTCCCATGAAGCGCGCCAGCCGTCCCGCGAATGGGAGCGGCACGGCGGTGAGCGCGGCCAGCTCGCCGGCTCCGAACACGCCCGCGGCCCGGAACGACACCGGCAAAACCGCGAGCCCGGCCAGCGCTGCGATCACGAAGCCCACCGTTCCACCCACCCAGTGGAGGATGGGAACGGCGATGACGCATGGCACGCACGCGGCGACGCAGCGCAGGATATATGCGAATGGAATCTTGATATCGGGCACGAGGCGCTTCACCGCGATGAAATACAGGAGCGGCTGGGCGGCGATGGCCAGCGCCACCGGCACCATGGCGCCCGGCACACCGAATTTTGGAATCAAAATCAAATCCAGTCCTACATTAATGATGGCGAGAACAACATAGATTAGCAGATTGAGCGTGGTCTTTTCCAGAACGTAGAGTGCCATCGAGAGCGGCGTCGACAGGAACGACACCGTGAAGATGACGAAGAAGAGCTGCGTCGGCAGTGCGGCCGGCTGCATCTGCGCACCGAAGAGCACCGGCACCGCGCGCCCCGCGAGCAGTGCTCCCAGCACACACAACGGTGTCACCAGGGCGAAGAGCATGTGGTAATAGCGCTCGACAGCACCGGAGAGGCGCGCGCGATCGCGCGCGTACGCCTCGGACATTCCCGCCATCACCAGCGGCCATACCGTGCCCGGCACGAATTCCAGGATCGTCTGCGGCAGGCGGTAGGCGAGATCGAAATAGCCGGTTTCTTCGGGCGAACGGAAGTGCGCCAGCATGAGCGTCTCCGATTGCCGCCACACGATGAGATTCAGAATGCCGATGGCGGCGAACGGAAGCGAATAGCGCCAGAAGCGTTCGGCCGACACGGTCTCGGGCGATGCAGCACTCCCCCAGTCGAGCGACGCGCGCAGGCGCGGCCATACCAGGGCGCAAGCCACCGCGTTGCCCGCGGCGGCGGCCACCAGCACTCCCACCACCCCCCACCCGAAGTGCAGCATCGGCACCACCACGGCGATATACACCACGTGACTCGCGAGCGATGCCATGGAAAGACGCCGGGTGTCGTACGCCGCATTCAACACGTTCCCGAAGAGCGCGAAGAGCACCTCGAAAATTGCCAGACCGATTCCGATGGCGCAGAACTCTCCCACGCCCGGGGATTTCAAGACGCGCTCGAGAGGGGCTTTGAGGAGGATTGAAAGCCCCACCATCACCAGCCACACCACGACATGGACCGCGGCCACGCGGCGCACAAGTTTGCGCGCGCTGTCGCGCGCGTGTTTCACGCGCAGCGCCGGCAGAAAGCGCAGGAGTGTCTGTCCCGTCCCGAACCCCGCCAGCAGCACGACGAACATCAGCACCGAGCGCACCGCGCTCAGGACTCCGTAGTCGTGATCGCCCAGGCCGCGCACCACCACCACGCTGCTCGCAAAGCCGAGCAGGAAGCGGCCTGCGCGCGCAGCGACGGACCACGCCATCGCCGTCCCGATTCGTTGCGACGTGGTTTCCACTCAGTGCCGGGCGCGCACAACCTTCTGCAGGTGTGCCTTGAAGCCGAGGATGGAGTCCGGCGCCGGCATCGGCGCATCGGTCATGAAGACGCCGCGCGAAAAGCGGTCTTCGGGGTGATAGCCGTGCATGGCCGCGATGCGGCGCGAGCCCATGAAGCTCGGCACGATGAGCACGCCGGGGTTGGCGAGAAAAATCTCATCGCCATATTCCCCGCCCGGGAAATAGCAGCCGAAGGCGCGCAGCTGCGGCGCGTCGAGACGCCGGCCCTTGTCGCCCATGGCGAGCGCCACCGCTTCCGTGACGCCTTCGTGGCCCCAGGTACGCGCCATGGTCGAATCGAAAAATGCGGTGTAGTCGCGCCCGAGCTTCCAGCCCTGCTGCGCCATGGTCTGCCACACATCCACCGTTTCGGTGACATCCGTCATGCCGTGATCACTGAGCAGCACGACCTCGAGCTCGACATCGTGCGCACGGGCGGCCGCGCGTACACCGTCGATAAAGGTGGCGTAGGCGCGCAGCCGTGCTCCCACCGAGTCATGGAAAATTCCAACGCGGTGCATGAGCGCGTCGAGCTCCGCCGTGTAGACGAAGAGCACGTCGTTGGGCTCGGCGACGGCCGCGGTGGCGGCGCGCATGGCCTCGCCTTCCGGCGTGCGGTAATCCCACAGCTGGTAGCGAATGCCCTGCGAGCGCATCCAGTCGAAGACGGTTTCACGCGCAAGCCCGTCGGGCCGGAATGGATCTCCGGTCTGTGCGATGTCGAACGAGTGGAGCAGGTGCGCGGGAATCTCATAGAGGTCGTAGTACGACTTCACGCGTCCGCGCCTGTCGAGCCAGCGGCGAATGACACGGCGCGCACGCCAGTCCATGGCGTGCGGAAGCGGCGGGATCCAGCGCAGCGACGCAAACGATCCGTTCATGTCGGCGCGTCGAAACATCGCCCACGACCCGTGTTCCGCCGGCGTGGTGCCGGAGAGCAGGCTCGGAATGGCAGCGGCGCTGTAACCGAGCACGGTGCCCAGCGGGGAACGCGTGGCAAACTGCTCGCGGCCGAAACCGAAGTGCTCGGCGATTTCCCAGCCGAGCGCGTCGACGAGCAATACCAGTGTGACGGGACGTCCCATACGTGTTCAGGAAAGGGCCCGGTACATGCGGCGCACACGCTCCTCGCGCGTGCCGCCGCCGGTAAAAGCAAAGTGCTGGGTCAGTCGATCGACGTATGCGAAATGGGCATCCATTTCATGACTGCTGCCGGGTTCGCCGGCGAGAACGCGCGCCAACGGATCGACACGCAGCGCGGCGATGGGCGCGAGGCGCGCAAAGCGCATGGTTCCCCGAACCGCGCGCCACGGCGATACGCCCGTGGCGCGACGAATGCGGAAGATTTCGCGCGCATTGGTTACGAACTCGCCGGCATGGCAGCGCCGGGCCACGAGCTCGGCCGGCGGCGCGTCGACGTCCAATACGCGAGGAGCCAGCACACGCCACGCATCGGCCAGCGCTGCCAGCGTGCGCCGGCGCTCTTCCTCTGCGTCATGCTCCCGCATCCATGCCTCGAGCACGGGCAGGGCCGCGAATGCGGCGGCTACATCGTCGCGCGCGGCGCCGGAGAGTGTACCCGGCGTCTTGTGCGCAAAATGCGCGGCACGATCCGGCATGCGTGCCGCGAACGAATGCTCCACGATCGCGTGCGCCGAGTAAACGTCGAGCCGCGCCTTGAGCGATTGCGCGAGCGAAAGGCGCACCTGCGGACCGGCTTCGGTAGGCGCGGGGGCGGACAGCTCCATGGCGCGATTCTCGAGCAGGTACAACGCTTCCTGCGCCGGAATCTTGCCGGCCGCACGTCCGCGCAGCGCGCGCGTAATCGCCTGGTTGCCGTGAAGCATCAGGTGATGCGTTTCGAGCTCCGCCGTGCCCGGGCGCAGTGGTTGCGCCGTGAGATCGTCGCGTGTGTAGACACCGATGTCGGCGGCGCGCAGAAAACGCACACCGGCCGGCGCGGGAACCGCGGGCAGAGACTGGGCCAGGCGGCGCAACGCCCCCACGGCTTCTTCCTGCGCGGCCACCACGTACAAGTCGATGTCGGAATACACTTCGAGCACGCCGTCGAATTCGGCCGCCCATACTTCCCCGCGCCCCAGGCTTCCCCCGGCGAAAATGCAGGCGATCGAGCCCGGAGCAGCGCGCGCCAGGATCTCGCGCGCCAGCGACTCCGCTCGCTCACGCTGTACGTCGAGCGCGGAGGTCACCGGGTGGTCGCAGCGCTCGAACGCCGCTTAGAGACGCTTGTAGATGAAATAGGGAATGTAATAGCGCTTCCGGTTGAGGACGACACCGAGCACCCGTCCCTGGAATTGCTGGATCTGCTTGACGGACCGTTCCACGGTCTCGCGCTTCGTGCGACCGGAGTGTATCACCAGCACGGCCCCGTCGACAAAAGGAGACAACGGGGGCGTCTCGGGGCATACCACCACGGGTGGCGCATCCACGATGACCGTGTCGTACGAACGCATCGCTTCCTCGATCATGTGCGGGAACGCGCGCTCGAGATTGATCTGGATCTGCGTCGGATCCGGCGTGCCGACGTGGATCACGTCGAACGCCTCCCCGGCCGGACGGCTGACCAGCGACGACAGCGCGCGGCGCATCGCGAAATAGTGTGTGACACCTTCGGGATTGGAGAGCCCGAGCCGCGCCGCCAGGGACGGTGTGCGCGCATTGAGCTCGACAAGCAGCACGCGGTGATCGTGGTGCATGGCGAGAAGCCGCGCGTAGCCCAGCGCCAGCGTGGTGGCCCCTTCGCCGTGCATGGCGGAGGTGAACATCAGCACGCGGCCGGTCCGCTTGTCGAGCTTGGCTTCAATGGAGTTGCGCAGAATGCCGAGCTCGCGCACGAGGTCGGGAGAAAGTCCTGCGCCGTCGCCGGGGTCGGCCGCGGGCGACGACACCGGCATCACCGCGGACGGAGCTTCACGTCGCACGAACGGTGCCGCCGTGAAGTGAGTGGGAGCGGCGGGCGCGCTTTCGCGCACCGGAGACTCCACCGGCTCGAACGCTGTCGCCGGCGGCGTGGATTCCTCCTGCTTGCGGCGCCGCTCGGACTCGGCGCGCTTGAGTGCATCAAACATCTTGCTCACGCCACAGCACCTCCGCCGGCCGCGTGCCGCGGCGCATTCACACTGACGAGGCCGAGCTCGTGCGCACTGGCGCTCATCACGTCGGCATCGATGGCGCGCGACTTCAGCAGGTATGCGTGCAGGAGCGCCCGGTCGCACAGCATGTTGACAAGACGCGGTGTTCCCATGGTGTAGTCGTAGACCTCGTCGATGGCGCTCTCCGAGAACGCCAGCTGCCCGTTGGACAGTCCGGCCACCGCCAGGCGGTAGCGGATATAGCGGTACACCTCGTCGCGCGAGAGCAGCTGCATGCGGCACACGCCGGGAATGCGCTGCCGGAGCTGGCGCAGGTCGTCGCGCTGCAGGATTTCGCCCAGCTCGGGCTGGCCGACCAGGACGATCTGGATCAGCTTCTGCTGGTTGGTCTCCAGGTTGGAAAGCATGCGCAGCTCCTCCAGCACGTCGGGCGAGAGATTCTGCGCTTCATCGATCACAAGCACGGGATTCTGGTTCTCCGCGTAGCGCTTGATGAGGAACTCATTGAGCTGCGAGAGCATCACGACCTTGGACTCGCTCTTGATCTCGACCCCGAAATCGGTGAGCAGCATGAACAGCATCTCGCGGAAATCAACGCGGGTGTTGATCACGAACGATACTTCGAGACAGGGATGGAACGTCTGCACGAACGCGCGCACCACCGTGGTCTTGCCCACGCCGACTTCGCCGGTGAGCGCGAGGAACCCCTTCTTGAGGAAAATGCCGTGCGCCAGGTACGCCAGCGCCTCGCGGTGCGCGCGGCTCTTGTAGAGGTAGCGCGGATCCGGCGTGGTGCCGAAGGGGTTTTCTCTGAGTCCAAAAAATGCTTCGTACATGACTAACCGCCCGCCGCGGTTTTTTTGCGCCGCGACGTCGTGGTGTCGGCAACCGTCGCCAGCACCGGAACCTTCAGATACTCTTCGGCCTCGGCGCGGCTCTTCACCGAGTGGTCCATGCTCTCCAGGAAGAACGCAATACCCAGCCCCACGATGATGGAGAGCAGCGGGCCCAGGGCCAGCCGCACATAGTCGCGCGTCTTCTTGCTGTACGGCGCGCTGGCGCTGGCCAGGATGGTGACGTCTTCCTCGGGACTTCCCGCCGCCGTGATCTGGGCCGCGCTCTGCTGCTGGACGAGATACTTCTCGCTGGTCTCGAGGCCGTCGATCTTGGCATCGATTTCGGCCATCTCTTTCTCTTGGTCCGGAACGTTGGCGAGTTGCTGCTTGGCAGCGTTGAGCTCGGCCAGTACCTGGTCGCGCTTGGCCTGCGCCTCTTCCAGGCTCACCTTCTCCACCTTGTACGCGTTCTGCACCTCTTCTTTGAGGTCGTCGTGCAGCTGCGCAATCTGGGCATTCACCGCAATCACATCCGGGTGCTTGTCCGTGTACTTCCCCTCCAACTCCTCTTTTTTCATGTTGAGCTGCTGCAGGTTGAACTTGATGTTCTGCACCACCGCCGACTGCAGCACGTGCTGCGAGACCGAGAACGAGAGATCCTTCTCGAGGTCGGGCCCGGATTTATCGGCCAGCGCGGCCAGGTTGTCGGTGCGCAGCTTCTGCGCGCTCAGGTCGCCTTCCAGCGTGGAGAGGTTGGACTCCAGCCCGCCGATCTTGTTGAGCAGGAAGCGGCTGGTCTCGTCCGCGCCGAAAAACTTCTTTTCGTTCATGAACTTGTTGCGCTCGACGCGCGCCTGCGCCAGCTCGGAGCGCGTATCGCTGAGCTGGTTCGTGAAATAGTCGCTCACCGGCGGCGGCGTATTGTTCTCGCGGTAAAACTCGCGGAAGGCGTTGGTCACCACGTTGCAGCCGAGCTTGCAGATGCCGGCGCGCGGATCGCTGTAGCTGATGGTGAACACGTTGGACTCGCCGATCACGCCGGAGTGCACCGAGCCGGCGTTGAAGGTCCAGTCCTGGGGATAACGCCCCGTTTTGACCGAGTCGGCAAAGGCCGCGCGCGCCTTGCTGAACGTATCCTCGGAAAGAATCAACTGCACCACCGAGGCCGCATCCTCGGCCCACGGCAGCACGTAGATGTTTGTGGTCAGAACACTCTGCTGCTTGCCGCGCTTGACCAGGACGCGCGACGTCGATTCCCACATGTCGGGGCGCTGGGCGTCGATCACGAGCACCAGCAGCGTGGTGGCGATCACCATGGAGATGATCACCCATTTGCGCCGGAACACGACGTCGAGGAAATCGCGCAGGCTGGTTTCCTGGCGCGTATCTACACGATGCTCACGATGGTCGGTCATTGGCCTATCGTCTGAACGGGACGCGTGGTCCGGAAGTACTCGTACGTTGCCGAAAGGTTGGCGATCTGCCAGCCCTTGAACACGGCGTCGAGCGGCACCGTGATGATATCGTTGACGGCCTGCATGAAATCCGCCGCGGTGAAGATCGGGTGCTCCGGAATGAACACGATGTCGTAGTTGCGCAGCGGCACGTCGTTCATGAGCTTGGCGCCCTTCGTCACCGCTTTCAGGTCCACTTCCACACCCACGATCTTCGAAACACCCTGGCGCCGGATGAGCACCGCGTGTGCGGGCATCGCTCCCGTCTTGAATCCCTGCGCCGCCGCGATCGACTGCAGTATCGTCATCTGGTCGTCGAACTCGACGCGGCCCGGGACGTTGACCTGGCCCAGCACGTAGACGCGCTGCGGCGCAGGTTTCTCCACGATCACCGAGAGATTGGGATCGCGCAGGATCTCGCTGAACTTCACGGTCAGCACCGAGTCGAGATCCATGGGCGTGATGCCGGCAGCCATCTGGTCGCCGACATACGGCAGCGAAATGCGGCCGTCACGGCGCACGACGATGTCGCGCTCCGTCAGATTGGTGTGGTACGGGAAGACCACTTCCAGCTCGTCTCCCACGCCGATCACGTACTCGGGTTCGAGGAATGGTTTCTGTTTCTGGGTGTCGGCGACAAACTGCTGGAGCGAGTCGGCCTGGTACCATCCGTGGGCGCGATCCGCGCCTTTGATGCCCGATGAGCAACCGGCAGCCACAGCGGCGACCAACACGAACGCCGTGGCCATCGCGCGCGAGCGCGCCGCGGCGGTTCCACCGAACAGAGTGCGGCGGCTCACCCAGGAAAAACGTCGGGTTGTTCGATAAATCATTGTAATTCCACGCTGGCGCGGAAGACGCGCGAGCGCCCTACCGTCAACCCGGCAAGGCGCGTGCCACGCGGTGCGTCAAACTGCCCTTCTAATATGCTCCGCGCCGCGCCATGACGGCGGGCAGGGTTTTCAGAAAAATCGCCAGGTCGGTGCGCAGGCTGCGCGTCCGCAGGTACTCCATGTCGAGTCGCATCCACTCGTCGAAACCGATCTGGCTGCGCCCCGCGATCTGCCACAAGCAGGTAATGCCGGGCTTCACCTCGAGACGCTTGCGATGCCAGGGCTGATAGCGCGCCACCTCCACGGGAAGCGGCGGTCGCGGCCCCACGATGCTCATCTCACCGCGCAGCACGTTCAAGATCTGCGGGATCTCGTCCATGCTGGAGCGGCGCAGGAACTGGCCCACCGGTGTGATGCGCGGGTCGGCCTTGATCTTGAACACCGGACCCTGCTGCTCGTTCTTGGCCTCGAGCTCTGCGCGACGACGGTCCGCTTCGCGGTACATCGACCGGAACTTGTAGAAGCGGAACGGCCGCCCGCCGCGTCCGACGCGGTCCTGGCGATAAAACACCGGGCCGGGACTGTCGAGCTTGATCATCAGCGCGATGAGCGGAACAATCGGAATGACGAACACGAAAACCAGGGATCCCACGGTAAGATCGAAGAGGCGCTTCCCCGTTGCGTACCCCATGGTGTCGTGCAACGCCACAGCGCCGGTCATAGCGCCGGCGTCATCGTGACGCGCCTTGGTCTCCAGTTGCACGTGATGCTCCATCGCGCGAGTGCGGCAGTGCAAGCGGCTTCCGGGATAAGAAAAAACCGCCGGGGTGCGATCACCCCTGCGGCGCGTGCGCCCCGGGAAGCCTGGCGAACATGAGCCCCGCCGTTATGACGGCCGGGCGATCAATGTCGGACGCAACACACGATAGCAGAGACTCGGGGTAACCTCCTGAAGATGCGCGTAGTTTAGCAGCCGGCCGCCCCCGGTGTCAAGGCGTACCCGGGCCCTGCCGGCGGCTTCCCGGGACTCCGGCGCCGCTTCCCGGCAGGTCGCAAGAAGCGGTCAATCGCGCAACAGGAGGTACAGGAGCGGGAGCATGATCTCGTGGTGGCCGGTAATCATGTGGCTCTCGGAGGCGCCGCGGAACGGCCGCGAGAGGACATTCTCGCGCACGCGGTACTGCGGCATCATGTCGAAGGCCACGGCGAAGACGCCGCGCGGCGCCGAGCCCAGGTTGTAGGCCACCGAGGTGGCCTTGAGAAAGACCTCGGGCAGGACGACGGCCGAGCCGAGGAGCACCACCACGCCCCCGGCAAAGACATTTTGCACGCGGGCGGTCAGGATGCGGAAATCCCGCATGCTGAGGCGCGCTGTTTCTTCCGCCGGAAAATCGCCGTGCTGGTGGGTGATGTCGGTGCCCAGTGCAACGTGCACCGTGGCGGGGAGCTCCGCGGCGATAGCCGCGGAAAAAATGCTGAATCGGGCGTGTGGCGCCTTCCGGGAATTTATGTAATCCCCAAATCCTCCGCCCAACCCGATTCCCAATTTGTCTCCGTGACGCACCGCTGCGTTGAAGTGCTCGGAGGTCTCCTGCGCCATGCCGAAGCGTCCGGCTGGAAGCTCCGCCGCCACATCTTCCGACGTCTTGCCGAAGAACGAAAGCTCGAGGTCGTGGATCACCGCGGAGCCCGTGCTCGAGATGCACGTGATGTATCCCGCGTCCATCAAGGCGGAGATATATCCACTCAGTCCCACTTTGACGACGTGGGCGCCGATAAGCCAGATGATCTCGCGCTTCGCGTCGCGCGCGCTACGCAGTGCCGCCGCGGTCTTCTTGAGCGCATCCGCCGCCAGCATGTCGGGCAGCGCCGCGGCGAGAAGCTCATGCCCGCTCCCGCGCAGCGTGCGCGGATCGACGATGTCTTCCACGCGCACTTTGGATGCACGCGACGCGATCGGCACCTGGCGGATCGCGGACAGATCGGCTTCGTCGAAACGCTTCGGCATGCTCACTTCTTCTTGGCGACTACGTACGACTTGAGAACCGCCGCCACGTGACCGATCACGACCTTGCTCTTCATGAGCACCGGCAGGCGCCGGCGATCGTCGGTGAGCCACACGGTGAGCCGCCCCTGCTGGGTGAACACACCGGGGCCGCGCAGGATCGGTTCCACGATGATGCAGTCGAATTCACCCGCATCCACCTTCACGTGCTCGCGCCCGAGCACCTTCACCACCAGCGGATAATTCTTGCCGTCGGTATGGTTGGCGAGCGAGATCGCCTGCCCCACCACGAGCGGCAGCGTGCGGATATAGTACAACGCCGAAAGCACATCCTGTGTGCGCGGCGGAATCGGCACGGTCTTGTCCTTGTACACGGCGCGGTGTCCGGTCTGGTCGAAGTCGACGGCGTCGTCGCGCTTGAACTTTCCTTCGCGCAGGTGCTTTTCGTAGCGCAGGCTGTGCAGCGCCGTGGTGTCCATGTACGACTCGTAGCGGTCACGCACGGAGAAGATCTTCGAGAAGAAATCATTGGTGCGCGCATCGGACACGATGCGGTACGCGGGGCGCCCCCCGATGGCGGCGAGGTTGCGTACTTCGAGCGTCGCCTCGCCCGCCGTCACCAGGCCGTACTGCACCGAGAACACAAGCTTCTCACCCGCGCCGAAGGGCACGAACGCCGGCGTCACCGTCGCAAATGAATCGGGCGGCAGCTCGTTGGCGTAGAGCGAATCGTAGAACGTGACCGTGGAGTCGGCCCTGGGGGGCGTGGCCGGCCTGGTTGCCGCCGTGGTGCAGGCCCAGGCGGCGCACAGCACCGCTGCAATCTTCAGGCGCGAATTCATCAAGACGGATTCCCTTCCCGGGGAGCCTCAACGTGGCATAGACGCCGGTAGACGTCCAGAGTTTTGTACAC
The DNA here is from genome assembly GCA_035279765.1 of Candidatus Krumholzibacteriia bacterium. Lineage (GTDB taxonomy): Bacteria > Krumholzibacteriota > Krumholzibacteriia > WVZY01 > JAKEHA01 > JAKEHA01. The sequence goes on from DATEHD010000062.1 coordinate 12,706, forward strand.
CGTGCGGTGGTAATCGTACTGTGCCGACTGCAGCTTCGCGTTGTGGCGGCAATGTTCGCGCAACGCCGCGTCATCAAGCATGCGCTCGAGCGCAGCGGTGAGCGACACCGCATCATCGGGAGCCGCGAGCAGTCCGGTGACACCGTCCTCCACGATTTCCGGAATGCCTCCCGTGCGCGTCGCGACCACGGGTGCCTCCAGCGCCTGCGCATCCATGATGGAGGTTCCGAGACCCTCCAGTCGCGAGCTCATCACGAACACATCCGCCAGACGAATGAACTCGAGTGCGTCGTTGCGAAATCCCGTGAAGGTGAGACCGGCGAGCGACAGCGAGCCAGCCTGGGCCTCGAGCTGTGCACGGAGCCCGCCCTCACCCACAATGAAGCAACGAAACCGGCGCCCCGTGCGCAACCGTGAAAGCGCGTCCAGGAGCACCGACTGTGCCTTGTGCGGCGCCAGCGCCGCGACGTTCACGATCACCGGCACGCCCGGCTCCAGGCTGAATTCGTCGCGCAGGTAGCCCGGATCGCGCACGCGCGCGAATTTTTCGAGGTCGATGCCGCTGGGCGCGACAGTGATCGCGTCCGGTTGCACACCACCCGCCACGAGCACGTCGCGCACGCCGTTTGAAATCGCAATGTACGCGTCCGCGCCGTGGTGATACTTCCATCTTCCCCACGGCCCGCGCGCCACTTCGAAATCCACGCGCCGCGAGACCACGTGCGCCGGCGCGCCACCCACGCCGATGCGCGCCACCGCGACCGCGCCGTGCGCGCGCGATGCGTGCGAGTGAACGATGTCGAAACGCCCGCGAGCGACAATCCCGCGCAGTTCGAGAATCGATGACAGGCTCGATGTCCCCCGCCACGGAACACGCTCGATGTCGAGCGTGTGGCTGCGCTCGAAGAGCGCGCCCTGTGCCGGCGCTGCGAGCGTGACGCGCTGCCCCGCCTCCGCGAGTCCGCGCATGAGCAGAAACACCTGTCCCTGCCCTCCGCGCCACGTGCGCTCGGAGTCCACCATCAACACGCGCAGGGGTCGCGGCGTGGCGCTCATGCGCGCTTTGCCTCCTCGCACATGGCCACAAAGCGCTGCGCGATGGGCACCGGCGAGTAGTGGAGACGCGCGTGCTCGGCGGCGGCTTCACCCAGCGCCGCGCGGCGCGACGCGTCACCTGCGAGCACCAGGATGCGCTCGGCGAGGGCTGCGCCGTCACCGGCACGCACCACTTCGATGTGACGAGCGGGCTCGAAGAACTCCCGCACCGCGGGTGTGTCGGCCGTAATCACCGGCCGCGCCATGGCCGCGCACTGGTACACCTTGTTGGGGACGACGCGCGACGCCTTGTCGGTGGTGCCGAAAATGCCGAGGCAGATCGACGCGCGCGCAATGCGCGCCGGCAGATGGGCGGCGTCGATGCGTGGCTCGATCGAGATGTTGCCGGGTGCTGCGTCGCGCAGGCGTCGCGTGACATCGTCGAAGGTCTGGCCGCCGCCGATCAACTCAAAGTGAATGCCGCGTTCGCCGCGGAGTCTCGTCGCCGCATCGACGATCACGTCGACGCCGTGGAGCGGCAGGTAGCTTCCATAGAACAGAACCCGCACGACGTCGTTCGCCGCGGGCATGGGCAGCGGACGAAACACGGCGTCGTCGTAGCCCACCGGCAGCACGCGCACGCGCGCATCCGGCGCCGCCAACCGCTCGCGGAAGTAGCGGGCGTGCGCCGCTGTGTCGGCCAGCGCGAGATCGGGGAGCGAGAGCGCGATCCTGTCGAGATTCAGGTTGTGGGTTGCCTGCAGTCCGCGCGCGTCGGCGTCGGCACGGTCGTGCACGCGCGTGTCGTAGCGGGATACCAGCGGGTCGAACACCAACAGTTTGGAAGTGCGGCGCGAGAGCGCCCACGCCAGCGGCACATCCTTGTGCCGGAATTCGGGGACAAAGAGCACGTCGAAATCGCCGCGCAGCCGGCGGTAGGCACGGATGAGCGCGGGATAACGCCGCGGGGATTTGAGCCGGGGCGAAACCGTGCACTCCGTGACCGGCACGCCGATGCGCTGGAGCCCCGACATGATCACGCTGCTGCGGGGGTAGCCGCGGTGGTGCCCGCCAAAAAGACAGACTCCCTTCATGACGCGCGCTTCAGCTCCCACGCGCGCGCATACTTGAGGAACACCCCCGCGGACGAGAGCAGGCACAGGACCAGGCCCGGATATCCATCAGCGATACCGAGTTGCAAGATATACATACGAACAAACCTGAAGGGTGGATGGAGGAGCAGATGGAGCCAGGGGGCGCGCAGCCCGCGCTCGATCGCCTGGCGCGCCCCGCGCGCGGTGTAGTCGTCGATCTTCTCGATGTGATGGGCGATGTCGCGGTAGGGCCGGTGGCCGAGGCGCGAGCGCAGCCTCGCCGCCCTGCCCCGCAGCTCGACCTCCTCGTGCACCCGTGCCTCGGGGTAATGACCGCGCCGGCGGTCGTAGAGGCGCAGCACCTTGTCGCGCTGCCAGCCGCAGCCGCGAATAGGACGGCCGAGATATTCACTGCGGCGATATATCCAGAAGCCGGCGGCGTCGCCGGGTGCGAGCGCTTCGATCTCCGCGCGGAGAGCATCGGTCAGCCACTCATCGGCATCAAGGACCAACACCCAGTCGTGACTCGCTCGTGCCGCTGCCCAGTTTTTCTGGTCGCTCGGGGAACGGTATGCACGTTGAAACACCGTTGCGCGGCTTCGCCGCGCCACCTGCACCGTGTCGTCGCCGCTGAAGCTGTCGACAACGATGATCTCGCCGAAGCCGCGCACACTCTCCAGGCAGCGCGGGAGATTCGCCGCTTCGTTGCGCGTGGTCACGATGACGGAGATGTCGCGCAGATTCATGACGCGGCCACCCGCACGCGACCGAGCGCGCCGGCGACGTCGTCCACGCCGATGTCCATGCACGGCACACCCATCGGGCAGTCGAGGCGGCGGCACGGCGAACACGACAGTCCCTTCCACAGCGCCACATCGTGCGCCGAGCCCATGTGCCATTCGCGCGGATCGGTGGAGCCGAACACGGTGACTGTCGGCGTGCGCTTGCACACCGCGAGATGCTTGAGGCCGGAATCGATGGTGGTGAGCGACGCACACAACGAGAGCGCCGCACACATCTCCACCAGCGAGAACGCAGGCGCTCGCACCGTTCCCGATTCGCGCGCAATCATCTCTGCTTCCGCTGCTTCCCCCGGTCCCCAGAAAATCATGACGGCGTGACCGTCGCCGCGCAGCGCGCGCGCCAGCGACACCCAGCGCGACACCGGCCAGTACTTGGTCGCCACCGCGCGCCCCGGGTTGAGGCCGATAACGGTGCGCGCCGCCAGCGCGGCCGAGCCGACACCGGCTTCCGTCATTCGATGGCGCACGTTGTCGACCACGTCGTCGCCCGCGTGTATCCGCGGCGGCAGTGACGACACGCCGGCACAGCCCGCATGGCGCGCCAGGCGCGCTCCCCAGGTGATCGGATTATGCGGCACGCGGCGCCCGTCGCGGAATTCTCCACGCGGCTCGACCACCGTGTAGGCGTTGCGCCGTCCGCGCACGTCGAAGCCCACGCGCAGCGGCGCGCCGGAGATGCGCGTGATGAGCGCGGAGCGCGCGCTCCCGTGCAGATCGATCGCGGCGCCGGCGCCAAGCGCGCGCACACCGCCCAGGAACTTCATCCAGGCCCGCGGCCCGCCGGAGGGCGGCACCAGGACACTGTCGATGTAGGGCTCGGGTGTGACCAGGGGCGCATACGGCGCATTCACGACGAATGCGATGCGCCGCTCCGGCCGGTGCGCCTTGAGCGCGCGCAGCACCTCGAGCGATGCCAGCACGTCGCCGAGCTGGCGCAGGCGTACGACAAGCAGCCATTCATCCCGCGGGGTCATGTCGCCAGCCTCGTGTGGGTGCGCGCCAGTGACTGCACGAGTTCGGCGACGCGCGCGGGCGCCAGCTCGTTGAGACAGCGCGTGTGCCCGAGCGGGCACACGTGCTGGTGGCAGGGCCGGCACGGCACGTCGATCTCGGCCGCCCGATAGGCTCCAAAGGCCGGGTACGGAAACCACACCGACGACTGGCTGCTCCCGAAGATGCCCGCCGTCGGCGTGCCCACCGCCACCGCCGTATGCATGATGCCACCGTCGCACGCCACCATGGCGTCGAGGCGCGAGATGATGGCGGCGGTGGTGCGGATGTCGAGCGCCTCGAACCGCGCCGGCGATGTGCGCACAAGGCGCCTCACTTCGTCGGTCGCTTCCCGCTCGTCGGGGCCGGTGAACAACACCGGGCGCGCGCCGCGCGCGGTGATCATGTCGATCAGCGCGGCGAAATGCGCGGCGGGCCAGCGCTTGACCGGCCACTTCCCGCCCGGGTGGACGCCGATGCGCGGCGAGGCACCGGCCGGCGCGCCGGCGTTCTCCAGGTGTGCTTCGGCGGCTTCGCTCTCGGCCGCGGTGATGACGAGCACCGGCTTTTGCGCCGGACCCTGCACACCGAGGGGCGCCGCATACTGCATGAAGACGTCGATCACGGGCGTGCCCGCGGCCGGCTGGACGCGGTGTGTATAAAGGAGGCGGCGCCCGCGCCGGTTGCCGCCGATACGAACCGGAGCGCCGGAGAGCCAGGTGAGCCAGGCGCTGCGCGGGTTGGAATAGAGATCGATGGCGGCCCGGTAACGGCGGGAACGCAGCGCGGCGACCATCGACAGCGATGCCCGCGGGCCGTCATGCCAGGCCAATACGCGCGCGAAGCGCGCGTCCGGGCGCAACAGGCTGGCGGCCGGCTCCCTCGACAAATAGTCGATTTCGATTTCTGGATGGGTGTCACGCAGCGCGTCAACCATTGCGAGCGAGAGCACGACG
>DATEHD010000063.1:0-4585 GCA_035279765.1 Candidatus Krumholzibacteriia bacterium
ATCGAGCGGCCTGAATCCGCCGCGCCGCTGCCGAGGAGGAGTACTTCAGTTTCCGGGTGCAGTAGTCAAAGAGCGAGCTGTATCCGAGATCCAGGTGGAGGCGACGGCGCTCCATCTCGTTCAAGTCATGGAGGACTTCGATTGTCATGCCGCGTTCCCGCGCAACATTCTGTTCCAGACTCCGAACCAGATCATCGTTACTCAACCTGCGGCGTTCCATCACAGCAACCTCCTGGGCAACGGAAGGAGTCAACTGCTGTGGTTAATATAATGGGTGTGTTTTCGGCTCTCTCAATTCACGCACAAGAGAAGAATGTGAACTGAGATTTCGAAACTAGAAGGTGAGTGAAAGATAATTGATCAGCGATGAGCTAGTGCATCTACACGCTGAACCGTGCGACGTCAATTCGCGTAAGCGAAATCGCTCCCAAAAGTCGTCAAGAGCGACTACAAAAATATTTTTTAACTTTTTTCGCGCCTTAGATGAGAACGACCGTCGCGTGAGAGATCGTCAGAAATCTCGCGCGCGACGGTCGCGTTATTGATTAGAAGAGAGCGGCGAGCCGGAGATCGCCGGAGATCTCTGGCGCGACGCGAACGCTTTCATCAAGCCGCCGGAAGCCGGATCAGGAACGTGGTTCCCTTGCCTGCCTTCGATTCGCCGAGTCGAATCGATCCGTTGTGATACTCCTCGACGATGCGCCGCGTCAGCGCCAGCCCCAGGCCCCAGCCGCGTTTCTTCGTCGTAAAGCCCGGGCGGAAAATCTGGTCGCGTAGGGCGCCCGGAATCCCCCGGCCCGTATCACGCACCGTGACCTCGACAAAAGGCTCCGAGGACGCGCGCCGCGCCGCGATCTCGATCTTGCCGCCCGCCTCACCCAGCGCGTCGATCGCGTTCTTCAACAGGTTCTCGAAGACCCATTCCAGCAACTCTTCGTTTCCGCGCACGCGCACATCGCCTTCGCACGACAATGAGATGTTGGACGTCGAATTCAGGCTCGGCAGCCGCTTCACAAAATAGGCGACCGTCCGTTCCAGCGCCGGCTTCAGGTCCACCACCACGAGCTCCGGCGTCGCGCCGATCTTGCTGAAACGTTCCGTGATCTTCTGCAGGCGCGAGATATCGACTTCCATCTCGCCAACATAGCTGACCGTCTCGCCGTCACCACGCGTCTCGGCGTGGTCCTTGATGACCTGGACCCACCCCAACATCGCGGAAAGCGGTGTCCCCAACTGGTGAGCTGTCTCGCGCGCCATCCCCACCCAGATCGATTTTTGCTCGCTCAATTTCAAATAGCGCAGCCCCTGGATCGCGACCGCCATGAACACCAGGAAGATGGCGAGAAACACAAACGGCATGTAGCGCAACTCGCGCTGCAGAGCCGAAGGACCAAAGTGCACGTAACTGTCCGTGTTGTTGGCGCCCACCACCTGGATCGGGATCGGTTTGTTGAGATGATCGTACTGCCGGTACAGCTTCACCAGCTTGGTCAGTTTCGGTGTCGGCGGATGGTCGGGGTCCATGTTGACGAGCATGTCGATATCTTCGTCCGTGCGCGGATCGACAGGCACGTTGTGCCAGAGAATCGGCTTGCCGCCCAGCACCGTGATGATGATGGGCATGTCGCTCTCTTCGACCACCGAGCGCAGCTGCGCCAGCGATCCGTCGTCCGCTACTTCGAAGAGCACGTTCGACATGTAGCGCGAGAACAACCGGCTCGTCGCTTCGGCGTTGGCGCGCATGCGCGAGATCAGATGATTGGAATAGAGCAGCATGGCCAGGATGAGGACGGCCACGCCGAGGAACAGGTATCCCTTGAGCCAGAATCGAAGATTGCCGCCGGGTGCATGCGCCATGATAAAGCGCTACCCGAGAAACTCCTGCCCGCGCATGTAGGGGCGAAGGCGCGCGGGAATCTTCACGCGGCCCGTGGGCGTCTGGTGCACTTCGAGGATGCTGGCCACGATGCGCGGCAGCGCGAGACCGGAGCCATTGAGCGTGTGGACGAACTTGTAGCGGTCGTCCCCCTTCTTCAAACGAATCTCCGCGCGACGCGCCTGAAAATCGTCGAAGTTCGAGCACGACGAGACTTCCAGCCACTTGTCGACACCGGGCGCAAACGTTTCCAGGTCGTAGCATTTCGCGGCAGCGAAGCTCATGTCCCCCGCGCACAGCAGCAACACGCGATACGGAAGCTCGAGCGCGTCGAGCACCGCGGTTGCGTCCGTCACCAGCGTTTCGAGCTCCGCGTACGACGTATCCGGGTGCGTGAACTTCACCATCTCGACCTTGTCGAACTGGTGCACGCGCAACAACCCGCGCGTGTCCGCTCCATACGACCCCGCCTCGCGGCGGAAGCACGGGCTGTAGGCCGTGTACTTTACCGGCAGCACGTCGCGCTCGACCACCGATTCGCGCAAGAGATTGGTGACCGGAACTTCCGCCGTGGGAATCAAGAAGAGGTCGTCCTCGTTGCAGCGGTACATGTCGATTTCGAACTTCGGAAGCTGTCCCGTCCCCGTCATCGACGCGCGGCTCACCAGGTACGGCACCAGCACTTCTTCGTAACCCTGCTCGGCATGGATGTCGAGCATCATGTTGATGAGCGCGCGGCACAACCGCGCGCCGTCGCCGCGAAACACGATGAACCCGCGGCCCGAGATACGCGCGCCCGCTTCAACATCCAGGATGCCCAGTTTCTCGCCAATTTCCCAGTGCGGCAACACGCCGTCAAACGGGGCGCGCGCATTTCCTACCGAACGAACGACCACGTTCGCACTGCTGTCGGCCCCATCGGGGACACTTTCATGCGGAAGATTCGGAACTGTGAGCAGCAGAGCGTCGAGCGTCTCTTCGATCTCCTTGTTGCGCGCTTCGAGGTCCTTGATCTTCGCGGAGGTCTCCTTCATCGCTGCTGACAACGCCGTGATGTCCTCGCCGGCCGCCTTGCGACGGCCGATGTCCTCGGAGCCGGCGTTGCGCTTTTGCTTCAGCGATTCGGAGAGCTGGAGATTGTCGAGGGCCTCGCGATCGAGCGCAATCAGGCGCTCGACATCGACTGTCGAACGTTTGCGCGCGAGACCCGAGCGGAGACGGTCGGGTTCTTCCCGGATGAGATGACGATCAATCACGAAAAATCAGGCGAGCCGGAATTCCTGGATCACTTCGTAGCCGCCGGCCTCGAGAATTTCCTTGGCCAGCGTGTCACCCAGGTCCTCTTCGTTGCCCATGGATCCCTTCACCATGCACTGGATCTTCTCGCTGCCGTCGGGATACGCGACCATGCCTTCGAGCTCGATGGCTTTGCCCTCGATGCTTGCGAGCACCGCCACCGGCGCGGACGCATCCACGCCAATGTGCTCGAGGAACGACCACTCCGCGCGCAGCATTGCATGCGTCGCCGGGTCGTTAATGGTCTGCACCACGTCGCGGAACTGATCCTCGGTGGAGCGGATGAGGACGGCGAGTGCACCCTGCCCCGCCGCCGGAACACATACCTGGTTGGTCAGAAGCTCGGACACAAATTCCTGTTTGTTGAGATGCTCGAGGTCGGCCGCCGCCAGCACCGCGCAATTGACGGTGCCGCCCTTCACCTTCTGCAGCATCGAATCGACGCTGCCCTGCGTGCGCACAATCTTGAGGTCCGGGCGGTAATAGCGGAGCTGCGATTCACGGCGCAGGGACGACGTCGCCACCGTGGCGTTGTCCTCCAGCTCGTCGAGGATCATGCCGTCGTTGGCTACCACGGCCTCGACAGGATTGATGCGCCGCGTGAGCGCGCCGATCGTGAGCCCCGACGGAAGCCGCGCGGGCAGAAACACCGCGTCGAGCACGAGCGCGTCGCATTCGCCGTTCACGAGGCGCGAGAGCAGAAGCGCCAGGCGCTCCGGCGAAGCCGGGAGCGAGCGCGAATTCTTGAGTGAGTCGGAGTCGGCAGCGGAGACGAAATCGATCCCGTGCCTGGAGCCATGCGGCTCGAGACCGTGGATCACTTCATCGAGTTGAACGCGAGAAAGTTGATCAACGTCGCCGGCAATTCGACATGTGGTTTTTGTCGTCACAACAGGTTCCGCTCGCACGATGGGGAGGCACTGCGTTCGCGTTGGAAACGTGTCGCGACGTTAGCATACGGTATGGGGAGCGTCAATGCGGTGAGGCTCAAAACGCGACGAGCCCCTTGATTCACAAGAGGCTCGCCACAAAAAAGAGAAGCGAGAAGCTTACTGGCCGACGGAGCTGCGACGTTCCTGGAGCCGCGCCGCGAAGGTGTGCTGGAACGGAATCGTGTTCGCACCCACGTGCCGTGCGGCGGCAGCCGCGGCGGCAGTGTACTCCTCGACCATCATGCGCAGGAACGCAACGTACGCCACGGCGGTGAAGCCGAGGCCCACGATGATGGGGAGCACCCAGCCCATGGCGGCCGCGACACCGAGCAGGCAAAAGAAGGCCTGCATTCCGTAAAGAACCACGAGCGTCCGGCGCGGCGAGAGGCCGCTGCCGCGCAGGATGTGGTGCATGTGCAGGTGGTCGGCGCTGAAGACCGACGCCCGCAGCACGACGCGGCGCGAGATGGCGAGGATCGTG
>DATEHD010000064.1:0-2731 GCA_035279765.1 Candidatus Krumholzibacteriia bacterium
GGCCAACGGAGTCAGTCTCTGTAACGCGGGCGGGGGTCAGGGCCTTCCCCGGATTCTTGCCGACGGAGCAGGCGGTGCTTTCGTTGCGTGGGTCGACACGCGCAACAGCGACAATGATATCTTCGCGCAGCGCGTGAACAGCGCGGGAGTGGCCCAGTGGACCACGGACGGCGTCCCGGTCGTGGTCTACGCCACGTATACCCAGACCAATCCCCTGCTGGTATCGGACGGCGCCGGCGGCGCGATTGTGACGTGGGAGGACTACCGCGCCTCCAACGCCGACCTGTACGCACAACGTCTCAGCGCAACGGGCTTTCGCATGTGGCAGCCGTTGACAGGCGTCCCGGTCGTGGCGGTCGCGAATGCACAGACACATGCCACCGTTGCATCCGACAACGCCGGCGGAGTCATCGTCGCCTGGGACGACGCTCGCATCGGCAGTGACGCCGACATTTACGCCCAGCGCCTCAATAACCAGGGTGTCGCTCGCTGGACCGCGAACGGCGTGGCCCTGTCGAAACCCTTGTTCGACCAGCTTTCCCCCTGCGTCTCGCTGAACGGAACCGGTGCTATCGTGGGGTGGAACGACATTCGCAACGGCAACGACTACGACATCTACGCCGCGCGCGTGGATATCGAAGAAGGCTACGTGGGACATCCGGAGCCGCAGATCGTGTCTGTCGCGGACGTGAAGGCCGACCAGGGCGGTCACGTGAAGGTCAACTGGACGGCGAGCGGCTGGGACGTGCGCCACCTCAACACGATCGACCACTATTCGATCTGGCGCGCGGTCGACGCGGGCGCATTTCAGAGCGCGATGCGCGCCGGCGCCGTGAGCGACCTCGCCAAGATCGGCGCGGACTTCCACGGCAGCGCCGTGCGCAAACAGACCGGCCCGAACCAGACCTCGTACTACTGGGAGTGGGTCGGCAACCAGAACATTCTCTATGCCAACGGCTACAGCTTCAGCGCCGAAACGCGCGCGGATTCGACCAGCCAGAGCCCGGCTACACATTACTTCCAGGTGGTATCACACACAGCGAATCCGTACCTGTTCTGGCCGTCGAACGTGGTGAGCGGCCGCAGTGTCGACAATCTGGCGCCGATCGCACCGCTGGCGCTGACCGCGCAGCGCATCGGAAGCTACGTCTATCTCAAGTGGAATGGCGTGCACTTGCCCGACCTCAAGAAGTACACCGTGTATCGCAAGACGTCGACGGGTGTGACGGCTGTTCCCGGCAATTTTCTCTCCGACGCGACCGACACGCTGCTGACGGACTCGAGCGCCCCGGCGAGCGCACTCTACTACGTCGTCACGGCCTCCGATGTGCACGAGAACCAGGGTAGTGCATCCAATGAAGCCAACGTTGCCGCTGCTACCGGGGTCGGCAACCTGCCGCCGCTCGCCGCCCTCCAGGTGTTGCAGAACCGTCCCAATCCGTTTGCGGGTGCAACCGATCTTCAGATCGGGCTGCCAACCGCATCGAAGGTCGACATCGCGGTGTACGACATTGCCGGACGGCGCGTGCGCACCATCACGATCAATGAGACCGCCGCGGGATGGAAGAGCGTGCCCTTCGACGCGCGCAACGACGCCGGCGAACCCCTCGCGAGCGGAGTCTATTTCTGCCGGGTGAGCGCGGCGGGCAAGACCGTCACGCACAAGATGGTGATCGCGCACTAGCAGGACCCCTCGCAAAATCGTGGTTGCCGTCGGGCAGCGACGGCGCTCTATACTCCCCGACAGCCTGGGGAGTCGCCCGGCTCCCACCCCTGATCTGGCTCGATCCACGGAGGCCTGCTATGCACCGGCATCTCCTGGCTCTATCCCTCGTCGTTTCCGTCGTCGTCTTTTCCGTGAACGTGTACGCGCAGTGGCAGCCGACCGGCGTTCCGGTTTGCTCCACTGTCTATGATCAGGGCGCACCGGCCCTGATCCCGGACGGCGCGGGCGGCGCGATCATCACCTGGCTCGACTGGCGCACCGACGGCGTTACGACCGACGTTTTTGCGCAGCGCATCAACTCGTTCGGCGCTCCCCAGTGGGCCGTCAACGGCGTGCCGGTCTGTACCGCGCCGGAATCGCAGGGGGATGAGGCGATCATTTCCGACGGCGGCACGGGCGCCATCATCGCGTGGGAAGACTTCCGTAACGGAATCGACTACAACATCTACGTGCAGCGCGTGAATGCCTCCGGAGTCCCGCAGTGGACCGCAAACGGAGTCGCACTCTGCACCGCCGCAGGTACACAGTGGTTCCCTGCCCTCATTCCCGACGGCGCCGGCGGCGCCATCGTCATATGGGAGGACCATCGTGGTGGCGGTGCCCAGGGCGACATCTACGCGCGGCGCGTCAATGCCGCGGGCGTCCCGCAGTGGGCGGCGGACGGCGTCGGGGTCTGCACCGCAACCGACAACCAGAACTATCCCAAGGTCGTGACCGACGGAGCCGGCGGAGCCATCATCGCGTGGATGGACATGCGCAACGGCCTGGACACCGACATCTTCGCGCAGCGTCTGAATGCGTCGGGTGTCAGTCAGTGGATTGCGAACGGCGTGGCACTCGCCGCGCTCGCCAACAACCAGTACGACATGGTGCTGCTTTCCGACGGCGCCGGTGGCGCCATCGGAGCTTGGGAGGACCTGCGCAACGGCGTCGATGTCGACATCTTTGCGCAGCGCGTGAACGGGGCGGGAACGACGCTGTGGCAACTGGGTGGAAATGCCGTGG
>DATEHD010000065.1:0-2082 GCA_035279765.1 Candidatus Krumholzibacteriia bacterium
GACGTCGTCCTGGATTGATGTGCCGGATGGAGCCCTCTTAAGTGCGCTGGAAGGAACTGGGGTGCACGTAATCGAAGTACCGAGAGGGATCGTTCCGCCGCTTCGCGGCGGCGTTCCGCTGTCGCGCGGCTTTCTTCTCGACGACGACGCGCTCATTCTGTTTACGTCCGGAACCACCGGGCAGCCGAAGGGTGTGGTGCACACGCACCGCTCGCTGCGCGCGCGCTGGATGGCGCTGCGCGACAACCTCGGTCTCGACGCCTATGCGCGCACGCTGTGCACGCTGCCCACGCACTTCGGGCACGGACTCATCTGCAACGCGCTCTTTCCCTGGCTCTCGGGATGCGATCTCTACATCATGCCGCCGTTTCGTCCGGAGACGATCGCACGCCTTGGCACCATCATTGACGAGAATCGGATCACCTTCATGTCTTCCGTACCCGCGCTGTGGAGGTTGGCACTTCGCATCGCCAAACCGCCCAGTCTTCACGCGCTATCGCGCGTGTTTATCGGCTCCGCGCCGCTTTCGGCCGCGCTCTGGAGCGACATTGCTGCGTGGGCGGGCTCGGCGCGTGTCATGAACGCATACGGCATCACCGAAACCGGCAGCTGGCTCGCGGGTACGACCGTTGGCGAATTCACTCCCGAAGACGGCCTGATCGGCGTACCGTGGGGCGGCGTTATCACGGTGCTCAACTCGCGCGATCCGGCCGTTGCGCTGGATCGCGATGCGGTGTGTGCCCCCGGCGAATCGGGACACGTGTGGACGCTGACGCCCGCGTTGATGCGCGGCTACCTCGACCGTGACGATCTCACCGCCCAGGTGGTGAGCCACGGCTGGTTCGCGACGGGAGACATCGGAGTGATCGATGATCGCGGATGGCTGGTGCTGCGCGGCCGGGAACGCGAGGAGATCAACAAGGGCGGCATGAAGGTCTATCCCGGCGACATCGACGGTGTGATTGAACGCTTCGCGGCCACGCTCGATGTGTGTTCGTTCGCGTACGCCGATCCCCTCCTGGGCGAAGACGTAGGCGTCGCCGTGGCGCTGAAACAGCACAACGAAGCGACGCTGCGCGAGCTCCACCAGTGGGCGCGACAACATCTCGCCGCGCACCAGCTGCCGCAGCGCTGGTACGTGCTCGACGAAATCCCGCGCACCTCCCGCGGTAAGGTGAACCGCGCACAGATCGCCGAGCACTGCATGTCGCGCCGGCCCGTAGATATCATCTCTCTTGTCCGCGCCGAGAAGGCCGGCGAGGAAAAGTAGGCAGCATGGCATCGCCCCACGATGAACTAATCGCTGCGTTCGCAACCTGGAGTCCTGCGCTCGTCGAGAATGTCGCGCGCGACACGCCGCTCCTCACCAGCGGGCGTCTCGATTCGACGGCGGTGTTCCAGCTCCTGCTCTGGATCGAGGAACGCGCCGGCCACTCCATCGACGTCACCACCGTCGACATGCTGGCGCAGTGGAATACAGTCGACGACATCATCGCCTTTGTCGAGCGGGAGCGTGGCGCATGATTGACATCGAAATCGTCCCCTTCGATCCGTCGCTCAAGGATGAGCTCGTGGAGTTCCGCCGGCGCACCTACGAGACGGGCTTTCCCGAGAGCCGTGACTATCTCGAGTGGAAGTACGAGCGCAATCCCTACATTCAGGGTCCCATCTACTACATTGCCCGCATCGGCGGTCGGATTGTCGGCATGCGCGGCATTTACGGCACATGCTGGGAGCACGACCGCGCGCGTAACGCCACCGTGCTTCCGTCCGCCGACGACTGGGCCGTGGATCCGGAGTATCGCAATCGTGGTGTCGCAAGCGAGATCATGCGCGCGGCCACGGAGGACCTCGCCAAACGCGGCTACGAGTACGTACTGATCACGAGCGGCGGGCGCATCACCATCGTCGCGTCGCTGGCAGCGGGCTGGCGCAGCGCCACGGCGCTGGAGCCGGTGGTGCGCCGTTCACGCGACGAGCGCCTGCGTTACTCGCTGCGCACACGGTTGCGTGGCGTGCGCGGTGCCTGGCGATTCATTCGCAGCAACAGCGCGAACCTCAAGTCGTCGGAAGAACCGTTCC
>DATEHD010000066.1:0-6073 GCA_035279765.1 Candidatus Krumholzibacteriia bacterium
TCACGTACGTTAACTCCCAGCTCGGCGCCACCGAGAAATGCATGGCGGCGCTGACGTCGTATTTGTAAAATTCCGATCAACCATGAACCAGCCCGCGCATCCCAGCTTTATCCAGATCGAGACCACACTCGCGTGCAACGCCGAGTGCCCGTTCTGCTCGCACGCGACCCTCACGCGCCGTCCGCGGCGCATGGCGGACTGGGTGTGGAAGAAGATCATCGATGAGACGCGCGGACTCGGGATCACGTACCGGCCTTTCCTCATCAATGAGCCGCTGGCGGATCACCGCCTCGCCGATATCATGCGCTACATCCGCCAGGACCCGACCGCGCGTGTCGAGCTCAATTCGAACGGCGAGCTCATGAAGGAAGAACGCGCGCGCGAGCTCCTCGACGCCGGGCTCGACATCATTCGTTTCTCGATTGATGGATTCTCGGAAGAGACGTTTTCGAAGTCACGCGTCGGTCTGGACTACCATCTTACCGTCGAGCGCGTGGTGCGGTTCATCGAGCTGGCGCGCCAGGCGGGCAGCACGGCGCACATCGAAGTGCGCATGATCGCGATGGACCATAACCGTCACGAGCAGGAAGCGTTCGTGGATTTCTGGGAGAAGGCGGGTGCCATTGCGGTGATCACGGATCTCTACCTGTGGCCGTGGGAACAGGGCGTCAAGCCGGTCCAGCTTCCCTGCAAGAAAGTGCTCAAGGAAATGTTCTTCTTCGTGAACGGCAAGGCCTCGCTGTGCTGCTGGGATTCACACGAGCGCGGCGTGGTGGGCGACGTCACGCGTGAGCACGTGCTCGACATCTGGACCGGCGAGCTCAACCGCCGCTATCGTGCACTCCTCGAACAAGGCCGTCGCGACGAGCTCCTGCTGTGCTCGAACTGCGAGGCCTACAAGGGCCATCACTTCGACGGCTTCCCCGCTCCCGCGCTCGCCCAGGCGTAGGCGCCTTCGCGCACCACGCGCGGCGACGCACCGCACAGATCCACAAGCGTCGACGACGCCGCTCCCGGCACCTCTCCGGTCACGATCAGATCCACTTCCGAGCTGAACTCGCGGCGAATTTCGTGCGCATCGTGGAGCGGCTCCTGGCCGCTGCGATTGACACTCGTGGAAACGATCGGTTCGTCGAGCGCGGCAATCAGCGCGCGCAGCGACTCGAGCTCCGGAATGCGCACAGCCACCGTGGGGCCCACCCACGCCGGAAGCGTGGGACCGCTGGGCAGGATCACCGAGAGCGGAGCCGGCCAGCGCTGGGCCAGCGACTCGCGCGTGACACATCCCCACGACTGCACGCAGCGCTCCACCATGGCAATGGATGCAGCGAGCACGATGTAGCGACGGTCATTGTGCGTGCGCTTGATCGCCGAGATCCGGTGCACGGCATCTTCGGCGGAAAGTTTGGCGCTGAAGCCGTAGAGCGTATCCGTGGGCAGCACCACGACGCCGCCGCGCGCGAGTATCTCGCGGGCCAGATCGAGCGTGCGGGGATCGTCGATCGCGCCCGCGATGGAAGCGTCGTGCGTCATCCGTTGCGCAGCTCCTCACGATACGCGTGGAGCTTCTTGGCCACGTCCGGATCGGCGAGGGAAAGAATTTGCGCGCACAGAATGGCCGCGTTCTTGGAGCCGTTGGAGCCGACACCGACGGTGGCGACGGGAATGCCGCCCGGCATCTGTACCATGGAGAGCAGCGCGTCGATTCCGTTGAGCGCGCCGCCGGGAATGGGCAGCCCGACCACAGGCTTCGACGAGATGGAGCCGATCACGCCCGGGAGCGCGGCGGAGAGACCCGCCGCCGCGATGAAGATCTGCGTGCCGGCCGCATCGACGCGGCGCACGTATTCGTGCAGCGCTTCGGGCTGGCGGTGCGCGGAGATCACCTTGAGCTCCCACTCGATGCCGAAGCGATCGAGCAGCTCGGTGGTGGCCTTGAGATGTCCTTCGTCGCTCTTGCTGCCGAGCAGGATTGCGACGCGAGCAGATTTCGCCATTTATCGTTTCGTCCTTTCCCTGTCTGCGCCGATGTGACGGCGTCCAATATCGCCTCTGAAAAATGAACCCGTAATCTTGATGCGCCGCACCGCGTCATACGCCGCGTCGAGCGCGCTCTGCAGATCATCGCCCCAGCCACTCACCGTGAGAATGCGGCCGGCAGTTGAAAGCATCTTGTTGTCCTCGGTGCGAGTTCCACCATGAAAGACAGCCACGTTGCCCTGGGGTATGTCGTTCAAACCCTCGACCGGCGAACCGGTCTCGGGTTCTCCCGGATAGCCCTTGGCCGCAATCACCACGGCCGCAGCGCTGCCGCCGCGCGTCTCGATGTGCGCGGGAAGGTTGCCCTGCGCGGCGCCGAGCAAGAGCGATGCGACGTCGCCGGCCAGGAGCGGCATGAGCGCTTCGGTTTCGGGATCGCCGAAGCGCACGTTGAACTCGAGCACGCGCGGACCGTTGGGTGTCCACATGAGCCCGGCGTAGAGCGTGCCTGCGAAGGGGGCGCCTTCCTTCTGCATTCCCTCGAGCACGGGCACGATCACGGTTTTTCTCACGTGCTCGAGGTCGGCGTCGCTCACCCGGGGCACGGGCGCGATCGCTCCCATGCCGCCGGTGTTGGGTCCGCAGTCGCCGTCGTACGCGCGCTTGTGATCCTGCGAGCTCGGGAAGAGCACGGCGCTGGTACCGGCGCACATGGCGTGCACGGAGACTTCTTCGCCCTGGAGAAATTCCTCGATTACAACCCGGCTGCCCGCGGCGCCGAATTTCTTGGCGAGCAGCATGTCGTCGATGGCGTCTTCGGCTTCCTTCAGCGTGCTCGCCACCACGACGCCCTTGCCTGCCGCCAGACCGTCCGCCTTCACCACTACCGGTGCTCCCAGCGCACGCGCAAATTCCTTCGCCGGACCCGGCTCCTCGAACACGTCGAACCGCGCGGTGGGAATCGCGTGGCGCTGCATGAAATGCTTGGAGAAGGCCTTGCTGCCTTCGAGGCGCGCCGCCGCCGCCGTCGGGCCGTAGATAGCGAGCCCCGCGTCGCGGAAGCGATCCACCACGCCCAGCATGAGCGGTCCTTCGGGGCCGACAACGGTGAGGTCGATCTCTTCGCGCCGGGCGAACTCGATCAACGCCGCCACATCGTCGGCCTTGATGGCCACGTTGCGGGCGACGAGCGCGGTGCCGGCGTTGCCGGGTGCGACAAAGACAGCGCTCACGCTCGGAGAGCGACGAATCGCCCACGCGAGCGCGTGCTCCCGGGCGCCCGAACCAATGACCAGAACTTTCAACGCAGCTTATCCTCGTGGAAGGAGTGAGCGGATGCCGCAGAATAATGGAAGTGTGCCGGAGCGTCAACCTGCGAGGCGGCGCGCGACCGATGTGTCGTGGCAGCGCCGCAGTCGCGATTTGTGCTACATCGCCGCTGCGATCCGCTCGATCGCTTTCTTCAGGTTGGCCTGCGAGTTGGCGTAGGAGAGGCGGACAAAGCCTTCGCCCTGCGGGCCGAACGAGGTCCCGGCCAGCACGGCGACGCCGGCTTCTTCCATGAGATAGTTCTCCATCTCCTTGGACGTCTTCCCTGTCGCCGTGATGTTCGGGAACACGTAAAAGGCGCCCGACGGGCGATGACAGCGGAAGCCCTTGATCTTGTTGAGTCCGTCCACGACAAGATCGCGGCGCGTCTTGAATTCCTTGAGCATGGCGTCGACGCTGTCCTGGGGACCGGTGAGCGCTTCCATGCCGGCGATCTGCGTGAAGCTGCACGTGCAGCTGGTGGAGTTGGTCTGCAGCTTGGCGACACGCGCCGCCATTTCCTTCGGAAACACGCCGTAGCCCAGGCGCCAGCCGGTCATCGCGTAGGTCTTCGAATGGCCGTCGAGGACGATGGTGCGTTCCGGCATGCCGGGATACGAGTACGGCGTGTAATTCTGTACTCCATCGTAGATGACGCGCGAATAGATCTCGTCGGAGAGCACGTAGAAATCATGCTTCACCGCGAGCTCGGAAAGGCGCGCGATGGTTTCCTTCGGCAGCACGCCGCCGGTCGGATTGTGCGGGCTGTTGATAATCACGAGACGCGTTTTCTTCGTGATCAGCGACTCGAGCTGGTCGGGATCGAAGGCAAAATTGTTCTCTTCTTTGAGCGGCAGCGGCACGCGCTTGGCGCCCACGTACTGCGCCATGCTCTCGTAGATGGGAAAACCCGGATCGGGATAGATCACTTCGTCACCCGGATCCAGGAGCGCCAGCACCGTGAAGAAAATGATGGGCTTGGCGCCCGGCGTGATGACGACCTGCTGGGGATCCACTTTGACGCCGCGCGTGCGCGCCACGTACTCGGCGATGGCCGCGCGCGCTTCCGGAAGCCCGGCCGAGGGACCGTAGTGCGTGAAGCCCTTGCCGATCGCCGTCATCGCCGCGTCGACGATGTTCTTCGGGGTGTCGAAGTCGGGCTCGCCGATCTCCAGGTGGACGATGTCGCGGCCCTTGGCTTCGAGAGCCTTGGCGCGGGCAAAGACCTCGAACGCCGTCTCCGTGCCCAGGTGATTCATGCGCTCGGCAAATCTCATGGCAACTCCGGTATCCACAGGTGCTCCCATCCGCATCGCAACTTCTGCGACGGCTCCAAATGGACCATGTAAGCTGTTGTGTTTGGTGACGGTAGCAAGGCGTATGCCCCGCTGTCAAAAGGCTTCTTTGGGGGCGAGATCAGGTACGGGCGCCGAGAGTTATCCACATGCGTTGCGGGCGGGGCGGGGTCTGCGACCACGCGGCCTCCAGCCAGGCGTGGCGCTTGAACCCCAGGCGAAACGAGGCGGCCAGCGAGGCGCCCTTCCCGGTGACCGCCGAGTATTCGACAAGCCCGGGCGGCGCGGAATCGGTGGAATAGGAAACCTGGCCGGGCCCCAGCGCGTGAGCGCTGGCCGAGAGCTTCGTGTCGATCAGGCTGGCGTGCATGCGCCACACCCAAGAAGCGACGATCCCGGGCTTCCCGGAGCGGTTCTCGACCCATTCCAGCCGGTAGGCATTTTCAGTGAGCCAGCCGCTGCCCAGGCCGCGCTGCGCGCGCACGGTGGCGCGAGCTCTCCAGTCATCGGCCACCTCGTGCAACGGTAACCCCGCCAGGGCTCCGGAAGCGGCGCGCGTGTTTTCCTCGCGGGTGACGCGCGCGGCGAGCTCGAGCTCGGTGTCGTCGTCGATGCGCCACGCACCGTCCCAGAAGGCACGGCGCCGGCGAATATCGGACACGACGTCGCGGCGGGTGAGCGTGGAGACACCGGTTCGGCTGGCACCCCATCCCCACCCATCGTGACGCTCGAGCGCCGCGCCCCATCGTTCCTTGCGCGCGAACACGAGCGGTGCGTCGCTAGCGGGACCGGCACCGGCAATGGCGATGGCACTCATGTTACCCGCGACCACTCGCGTGACTCCCCGAACCCGCCCCTGCGACAACGCCAGTTCGGCAGTCGCGAACATTTTCTCGGTGTCGCGGGCTCCGTAAATCGACCCGGCGGCGTGTTTGTCCCCGGTGGTTGCCCCCGCGACACCCAGCATTCCGCCTCGCATCAGTCTTTCGAAGCTCGCCATGCCGACGCGACTCCTCGCATCGTCTTTCGCTTCCCAGGCGCTCAGCGAAACCCGACTGGCATTCTCACCCAGAATCGCACCTGCGCCTCTCATCGATGACCACGTCGACGTTGAAGGCCGCATGCTTAGGCCTGATATTCGCGCTGTCGGGGACGGGCGCAGGTCGCCTCCGGTGCGCGGATCGCCCATCAGCGCGCCTTCGGCAATCGCGGGCGAGAAATCGCCCACCGTGATTTCGCGTACGACACCGGCGCCGCGCCACGACACCGAGCCCACTTCACCCGAGGGATAGGAGCGAGCGTGCGCGCTCACGCCGCGCGCCAACGCATCCAGGCGCGTGCTCTGCGTGGCGCCGTCGGTGTGCTCCACATGGATTCCGCGTGGACGTGTGCGCACGGTCTCGCCGCCATCGATGGCCAGGCCTTCATATTCGTCGCCCCAGATCGTTCCCGTGGAGTCGATTTCACGCGGCGGCGCATGCGGCCGCTCC